>JAGVHJ010000504.1 GCA_020056645.1 Desulfobacterales bacterium | reverse complement strand
CTTCATGAAGAGCGATGGGAGAGGAAAAATAATGATACGGAACAGTTTCTCATTTATGGTCGGCGCGGCCCTTTTGGCCGTTGCTGTTTGTTTCTCTGTTTCCTGCGACGAGGAGCCGCCGGGGAACGATTCAAATCAGTGCGTCATCGAAGCGTTTACCCCGGTGATCGGATCTGAGGGAACCTATGGCGGTTCCCAGACAGACGCGGGAACAGCCATCAAAGCCACCCGGGATGGGGGATTTGTGGTGGCCGGTTACACCTGGGAGCTTTCGGCCAATATGAACCTGGGGCCCACCAACTACTGGGTGATGAAGTTCGACCGGAACCGAAGCCTTGTCTGGTCGAAAGTCTATGGCCTTGCCGGCCGGGAGTATCCTTACGGCGTCTATGAAACTGCGGACAACGGCTTTATAGTGGTGGGACATAAACGCCTGCAAGAGGGGGATCACCTCGATTATTATGGGACCTACCATGATTTTTGGATATTGAGGCTCGACCCGGAGGGAAATCTCCTCTGGGAGAAAACCTATGGGGGGCGGGGTTACGAGATCGCTTACGCGGTTCAACAGACACAGGCAGGCGGTTATCTGGTCGCGGGCGTTACAACATCCTATGGGATCTCTTCCATCGACACCGGCCTTCTCATTGGACTCACGAAGAAGAATCTCTGGGTGATGAACCTCGATCCGAACGGGGATATTTTATGGGAATATGTGCATGGAGGCCTGGAAGAGGATGGGGCTTATGGGGTTCAGGAGACACGGGAGGGGCATATCCTTGTTGCGGGCTACGAATCGTCGGTCAATGGAAACGGCGACTACAATTGTCTTGTGGTGAAACTGACCGGCTCCGGGGAAAAGATCTGGGAGAAAAGCTATGGCGGACCCTATCCGGATACGGCTTACGCCATCCGGGAAGCAGCCGATGGCGCTTATATTCTGGCGGGCGACACCTGGTCTTATGGAAACGGAAACACCGATAGCCTGATCATCAAAACAGACCCGGACGGCAATGAACTTTGGTCGACAACCTTTGGGGGCGAGAAGTTTGAAAGGGTTCACGCCCTTCGGGAGATGCCCGACGGCGCTATGGTGGCGGCCGGTTACACGAGTTCATATGGCGCGGGCGGAAACGACGGCCTGGTGCTGAAACTCAGCGCCTCTGGAAACATTTTATGGCATAAGGTTCTTGGGTGGGAGGGGTATGATATGCTGTTCGCCGTGGATCTTGACCTGAAGAACGCGATTCTCCTGACCGGCGCGACCTCTTCCAGAGGAGCGGGTCAACTTGATCTCTGGCTGATCGCCCTGGATCAAAACGGCGACGCGCCCTGATGTCACTCTCCGAATGAAACAAGATAAAGGCGGCCCATCGGTTGTGATGGATCGCCTTATTCATGCTTGGGGTCAATCAAACGATCAGACCAGATACATCATGAGCCACTCGGCCACCAGGGAGGGTTTCTCTTTTCCTTCCACATGGATGGTGTGGGTGATGGTCATGAGAACCTTGCCGCCCGACTTCTCTTCCACGCTGGTCAACACCATGGTGTCCTGGATTTTCGATCCAGAGGGAACCGGGTCAACGAAACGGACTTTGTTGAAACCATAATTCACGGCGGCCTTGATTCCTTCAGGCATCCATGTGCCTTCCATAGAGAGTTTGGTGAGCATGGAGAGGGTCAGGAATCCGTGGGCGATGGTTTTTCCAAAAGGGCCCTTCTTGGCCATTTCCTCATCCACATGAATAAACTGATGATCATCCGTGCAGTCCGCGAACTTGTTGATTCTATCCTGGGTGATTTGCATCCATCCGCTTTTCTTTTCTTCGCCGATACACTGTTTCAGTTTGTCTAAGGGTAATACCGTGAAAGACATCTCTTCTCCTCCTGGTTCAAATTGTTTGGTTTAGGTCTCCATCGGGCGAACCGTTGGGGTTTCTCTTCAAATGACGGTAAAAAATCAGGGGAATAGTACGAAGCGAAGGCCCCTTAAGTCAAGTGGAAATCGTGTTCTCCAAAAGAAAAAAGAGATTTCGTTCCATGGGGGCGACTCTATCTTTTTCCGTAAAAAAGCTATTTCGTTCGGGCACTATTTCCAGCGCCGATGGATCCATATCCACTGCTCCGGGTGTTTCCGGATGAATCCCTCGATCACGTCGTTGAATTTTTGGGTTGAAAGAAGAAGGGTCTCATCGCTGGAACCGCCTTTGACGAGGGGGATCTCGGGCCCGGTGGTCAGATAGTGGAGGCCGCCCTCGCGCCAGCTGAAGACAGGAACCACCGGCGATCCTGTCTTGAGTGCGATCATGGCGACGGCTTTCATGGTCCATGCCGGGCGGTCGAAAAACCGGACCTTGACCCCCTTGTTTTTCTTCATGTGCTGATCGATGATCATCACCACGATTTTATTTTTTTTAAGGAGCTTTAAAATGGAAAAGGCCGACTCTTTTTTGGGCAGGAATTTGACCCCCTTCTCCTCTCTGATCTTCTGCCAGAAGAGATCAACGCTCTTGTTTTTGATGGTTTTGGTGATGATGTGGCATTCGAAGCCGGCCAGGGACTGGGCGATGGCCATCATGTCGAAGTTGCCGTAATGGCCGCAGATCACGATGGCTCCCTTTCCTTTCGCGAGGGCCGCATGGATGTGGCGGGTCTCTTGAATCTTGATTTTTTTTAGGAGATCGGTTTGGCTCATTCCTGGAAGCCTTAAAAATTCAGCAAGGTAGAGGCCATAGTGGATGAAGTTCTCCCGTGCGAGCGCGCGGATCTCGGCGTCTGTTTTTTCCCTGGAAAAAGCCTTTCTAAGGTTCTCCATCACGAGACGCCGTCTGTAGGGAACCACATGAAACCAGAAGAGGCCGAACCATCTCCCCAGGGCCAGGGTCAGGCCTTCCGGAAGGATCTGAAACAGGTAAAGAACGAGCCGTATCGTCAAGATCTGAAGCGTTGTAAACGTGCCTTTCACCTTATCTCCCTTTTTTCTTACTCGATCTTCAAGTTTTGAGGAAATTTGTTCAAATCCAAGGCGGAAAAAAAATTTGACCGCAGGAATACATGAGGTATTTCGAGGATTAAAATTTTTTTCCAACGCCGGAGTTGGGAAAATTAACAAAAACTTGAACATCGAGTGATAGCTTGGACCGTCCCCGTAACAAACGAAAAAAAAATAGTAACTATTCAGTATGGCCTTGCCTTAGTGGCAAAAAGGCCCTTTTGTGAAGTGACAATTACTTTTTTTCGGATAAGAGATTCGAAAGCTTTTTGCGCTAAAACCGGCAAACGGTTTAAGACCTTCAGGCCGCGTTTTCGCCAGTTCAGCAAAAAGCCAAGAAGCTCCCGAAAAAAATAGGGAACGAACAAAACGGGCTTTTCGCCATCTTGATGAATCGCTGCTGAATAGT
>JAGVHJ010000496.1 GCA_020056645.1 Desulfobacterales bacterium | reverse complement strand
GTGTTTATAGAACCTTTTTTACCATGTTTGGCAACCTTTTCAAAAGGTTGGCTCCCGGCAGGGCCGTCAAGGCGAATCCTGCATGCGATTACCCTGTTTGATGGTTATTCCATTTTGCATTCAAAGTGATACCAAGGCGGCAAGGAGCAAGTCCCGGAGGCGTGCATGGAATAGGTCGAGGCCCTGACGCCGCCGCAACACGGGTGAATGCAAAATGGAATTAATGGTCCCCCTCAATCCTTTTTATGCGTGACACCGGGGAAACGCTCTCCACAGGTCCTTTTTCACCAGCCTTTTTTCTCCGGCTTCGGGTCGTGGAATAATAATCATATGGCTCTCTAACTTTCCGTTCACTTCGGTTTTTTTCTTCATGGCCGTTCTGGGCCTTCAGGATATCATTTAAGATATCGCTGAAATCCCTTGGCCTCTCTGAAAAAGCCGGTGAGCGTTTCTTGGCCGGTTTTTTCTGGCCGAGAGGGAAAGGATCGGTCGGGGTGGTTAAGCGGGTCAGCCGGTCTAAGATTGTTTTTATGAGGTTGGTAAGAAGCCCCGTGCCAGCAGGAGCCGCCGGACGTGATCGGAAGGCGTCCGGACGCTTTTTTTTAGGATCAGCGGCGTGGGGCCGCCCCTTGGCGGAAGGCCCGTGGGGATTTGGTTGATGGGCCGTTTTTGGATGAGCCGCCTGGGGCTGTGCTTTTTTTGGCTCGCCCGGTTGTGGGGTTGGGGGCGTGGGACGGCTCCTCGCCTCCATGAGCAGGAGGTGGTAGGCGACGTTGATCGCCTTCATTTTTTCCTCGAGAATTTTTGCTAATGAAGGATTTCCGGCCGCCAGGTCCGGGTGGTTCTCTTTTACCTTGAGCCTGTAAGCCTGCTTGATCTCATCTGCGGTCGCATGGGGAGAGAGCCCCAAAACTATGGATGCCTTTTTAAGATCCATGGAGGGCGCTCTCGGTCTTTGAAAAAAAAAGGATGGCCGGATGGTTCAACGGGCGAGAGAAAACCGAACAGGTGAAAACCCCCTTGTCAATGCTCACGATAGACATGTGTCCAGGGGATTTCCGGAAAAAGGCCACAGGTTATTTCCGGGTGTGGTTGATGATCAGCTTGCTCAAGAGCGTTTTTTGGTCGTCGGTCAATTCGACAAACTGAATATGGGTCTGCCTCAAGGGCATGAAATAATGGGAGCCGGGTCCAATCTCAAAATCGTTGATGGTTTTAGCCTGGAGGGAAATCTCATCGGCAAGATCAGGCGCGTCGGCGATCATGATGCCCACGTTGAAAAGATCGACAGAACGGTTTTCATTATCGTTATAACGGAAGGCCAGGCCGCCGTTGCTGATATCGACCACCTGTCCCAGTTTATTCGAATATTTGCCGAAAATGGCGTAGGTGCCATCCTTGGCTATAAAGCGCTTGTGAGCTCTTCTCTCTTCAAGAATTCTGTTTCTTTTGACCATATTGGACTCCTTCCGAATTTAAACCCCTGATAAACTGGCCCCTTGATAGCTATTCAAACAGGGTGAAACACGCATTTTTCAAACTGCTCTTGACGAAATAGCTTACAAACAATGTACCTACGATGTTTTTCATGAAAAACATCGTTCTTCAGTACTCTTTTTGCCTCATAGTGTCAACATAAAAAATTTTTTGTAAAAAAATGAAGCAGTTAATAGACCAGGAATTTAATGCAAGCGACTCGTTTCCATCCATTGAATTTTGAACTCAATGGATGGAAACGATAAAACCGAAACAAAAAGATCTCTGAATGGTTCAATACAAAAGTTTTAAGAAACGCTGAGAAGCGTTTTTAATGAGGTTCCACCATACAATGATTTTGTCAAATTGTCATTATAAAAATGAAAAAAAATCAGCTTGTTAAAGATGTCATGAAAAGAAAACCCTTTATTGGCCGCAACACTTTTTGAACTTTTTCCCGCTTCCGCAGGTGCAAGGGTCGTTACGCCCGATCTTGGGTGTTTCCCGCGTGTATTGTTTGACGGTTGGATAGCGCGCGTCGTCAAAATACCATCGATCCCCCTCTTTTTTGAAATGGGCTATTTCATGGTGGGCGTTTCTCTCGCCATCGGCGAGATAGTGCGCGATGAATTCCACATAGCCCTCCCTATCATCCGGACCGCCCTTTTCGACGTTCAGCACCTCGAGTTTTTGCCATTGGGACTGCTCCGACCATTTCCGGATGGAGTCCTTGTCCTGGGCCTCCTGTTTGTTTTGCGCAATGGTTTGAATAATGAAATCGACGTTGGTTTTCACATAGGCGGTGTACCGTGCCCGCATCAATTCTTCGGCGGTCTGGGCCATCCGTGATCCGTCGATGACGGGTTCGCAGCACGATTCAAAAGGGGTGTCAAGCCCGCAGGGGCATTTTTCCATGGGTCTCTCCGTATTTATCCTAAAAGAGGTTTCCGGTCATTTTTTTGTTTGAAGGCCGACGCCTCAAAGAGGGTCTGCCCCGCTTTTTTTTGTTTCCGTTGAAGGCTTTTTTCTAAAAGCCCGATAGCACTCTTCAAGTCATTTAAAATTTCCGTGAACAATGGTCCCCGATCGATCTCCATGAGACATAGGAGCCGCTCGAGCTGGCACTCCAGTCTTTTTCCAAGATCTTTGAAAAAAATCAATAGAAAAAGCGGTTCCATGGCGGCATTCGGGCAAAAGAGCTTCATGGCCGCTCTTTCACTGGCTCTTTTGGCCACATGGAGGCTTGACTCAAGCTCGCAAAGCGCTATGAAAAATTCGTCCGGTGTCGAATGGCCGGGCGGAAGCGCTTCCATCAGGAGCGCTTTCAGGGCGAAAAATCCGCCGGCGGCCAGCGCGATCATCAGGGTGTTTTCGCTCTCCGAAAAGGGTAACACAAGGGTTTCATAGGCGGTATTGATCTCGCCCAGGAGATTTCCAGCCGGAACGCGGACTCCCTTCAACCGGATGCCGCAATGGGAAGCGCCCTTGAAAACCGGCAACGGGCTCACCTCGCTCAGGGTAAGGCCGGGGGACTCTTTTGGAACGATCAGGGCGGAAAAAGTTTTTTTCCCTTCCCTCTCTCCGGAGACGGCGATCACGATAAAAAGATCGGCCAGGGGACCATTGGTGATCCAGCTTTTTTCACCGGTGATCACAAAGCCCTCTTCTGAAATGATCGCCTTTGTTTTCAGATGTTTGGGATGTGGCCCCCTCTCCGGTTCCGAAATGGCGATGGCGATGGTTTTGTCACCGGCGGCCAAGGATGGGAGCAATGTCGCTTGTTGGGAGGGGGTTCCATAGAGCGCGATCAGACGGGATACAAGCACATGGACAAGCCAGGAAAGGGAGAATCCCGTATCTCTGAACACCTCGGTTATGATCCTTCCAGCGATGGCGACCGATGTCAAGCCCCCACCCTTTCCGCCAAAGGATTCGGGCAAGCCCACGCCAAAGAGACCGGCTGCCGCTGTTTTGTCCCAGAGATCCTGGAAGAGAAATCGCGGCGTCTTGCTACTGGTTCGCTCGGAAACGATGGCCTGGCATAGTTTTCCGATGCGGCTTTCCGTTGATTCAATGTTATTTTCGGTATTTTTGGGTATCATATTGATTTATATCACCAATGTTTCAATAAATTCCGTTAGCTGATTGAGATTTCTGCACACGCGGAGTTCATGGCAATAGGCCTTGTAGGTCATGATCTGGCTGTCCCCGGTTCTCCAGAATCTCTCTGGTTCGGGATTGAGCCAGATGATCCGCCGGACCTTCTCCCGCATCTCTTGAAGGATGTGCTCCCGTGGATTCAGGTAGTTGGAGCGTCCGTCTCCGATGATGATGAGGGTGGTTTTTTTATCCAGCACCTGCATCTGTTTTTTCTTGAAGTCGAGAAAGGTTGAGCCGTAATCGGTCAAGACATTATACTCGATATCGGCTTCGGTCATGATTTTTCCGATGGCTTCGTTGGTATCGTAACGGTCGAAGAAATCGGTCACATCCGCGATCCCCGCCACGAAGATATAGCTTTTGACCTTGCTGAAACAATCTTGAAGGGAATAGAGCATGTTCAGCATGAACCGGGCCGCAGACCATACCGAGCTCGACACGTCACAAAGGGCCACGACTTTTCCTTTTCGACGGGGCTTGTCCCGGAAGGCCAGTTCCAATGGCACTCCGTTGTACTTGGCGGATTTGCGCAATGTTTTTTTTATATCAAGCGCGCCCCGGTTCCGTGTGGCGAACCTTAGGGTGACGATATCGTTCAGTTTCCGCACCAGCTGCCGGATCGTTTCCCGCATCTCCTCAATCTGGGGCTGGGAGAGGTTGGCGAAGGGAACATCGCCCAGGTTCCGGGACCGGGAGCGGGAGGCGGTGACGATGTTCAAGCTTTCGTTTTCCGGGGCCGGGTCCTTTAACAGGAGCTGATAGGCCTGGTCCAACCGTTTGTCCATCCGGTCTTGGAGGTTCTTTAAGGTCTCGTTGTTTCCGGGGGCGTGTCCGGACCCCTCACCCCCAAAAAGAGGAATCATGCGCCTCATGGCGTTGATTCGTAGCATGACTTCAAGGCGCTCGGTGAGTTGGCCCAGGTTGGAATTGATGACCTTGGCCGCTTCGGCCTTGATCTGTAGATCCCTTAAAAACTTCATATACGTTAAGGGCTCGCCGGAGAGGAAATTGATGAGCGCCTGGCTCGCCGGGTCCATCTCGATTTGCGTTTTCAGATGGTCGACGAGCTCCTTTTGAAGCACAAGCGACGCATCCGGCTGGGAGGCGGCCTCTTCCATGGCCTGAATATCCTGGAGTCTTAGATCGGCCTGAAGCTGATGAAAAAAGAGTTCATAGGCATGGTCAAAGATGGAATGATCCCTTCTGCTCTTTGAAAAGTTGGCCTTTAGAACGGTCTTAAAGAGGGGCTCGTCGGTGACATCGACCAGCTTCAGATGGGCGACGCAATCGAGCACCTCCGCAGTTGAAACCCTCATGTCGAGGGCTCTGAGGCAGGCTGCGAATTTCAGGGTGAGGTTTACCATAACCGTCTCTCTTGAAGCCCATTTGTCCGGACCTCAATGGGCCAGGAGCTTATCGATGGCGGAATGGGCCATCTCCACATCGGCCCGGTGCTTCAGCACCACGTTTAATGTGTCTAAAACCACCTCCTTGGAAAGCTCATCCACCTGGAGGGCGATGAGGGACCTGGCCCAGTCCAGGGTCTCCGAAATACAGGGTTTCTTCTTCAGATCAAGCTTTCTCAGGTTGTTGATGGCGTCGATGAGCTGGTTCAACAGGGATTCCCGGATTCCCGGAATCTTTAACCGGACGATCTGCATCTCGGTCTCCCGTGCGGGATAGTCGATATAGAGGTGGAGACACCGCCGTTTCAGGGCGTCGCTCATGTCCCGGTAGTTGTTGGAGGTGAGGAACACCAATGGAATGGTTTCCGCTTTTTTCGTTCCGATCTCTGGAATCGTGACCTGGAAGTCGCTCAAGAGTTCCAGGAGAAAAGCCTCGAACTCCGGGTCGGACTTGTCGACCTCGTCGATGAGGAGGACCACGGGCTCTTTGGAGGAGATCGCCTGGAGAAGGGGCCGGGGCTGGATGAACCGGTCGGTGAAAAAGGCGTCTTCCTGACCGGCGATTTTATCAACGGCCTCGGAGAGCGTTTGCGCGCCCTTGATCACGTCCTGGACCTTTTCCTTGACCATCTGGGTATAGAGGAGCTGCTTGGCGTACTCCCATTCGTAGAGGGCCTTGGCCTCGTCGAGCCCCTCATAGCACTGAAGCCGGATCAGTTCGTACCCGAGGCTTCCGGCCAGGGCTTTGGCGAGTTCGGTCTTCCCGACACCTGCGGGGCCTTCGATCAGGATGGGCTTTTCGGTGGCCGTGGCCAGAAACACGATGGTCGATATCTCCCTTGAGGAAATATAGTTGGCGGACTCCAGCCGTTGTTGGACATCTTCGATACTTGCAAACAGCATGTTATTCCTTCACTTACGACAGCCCCAGAAAATCGACGACCGCCTGAAAGGTGATTTTGTTGCTTTCCCACAGGAGCATGCCAGGGACCTTGTCTGGATCGACCCATTGGTAGGCGGTATGCTCGGTTGAAATGGCGACGTCAAATCCATCGGTCTTGACGATGAAAATGTTCTTATTTAATTCAAGGTCATCTTCGGGAATGGAGACCGAGTAATTGTTGAAGAGTCTCACCAGGTTTTCGGACTCAAAACTCTTGCCGGTCTCTTCCTGGATTTCGCGAAGGCATGATTGAAAAGGAGTCTCTCCGCTTTCAATGCCGCCGGTGACCGGTTGCCAATAGGGACGGTGTCTCAAGGTCTCCGGGCAGTGAAGCAGAAGAAATTGTTTCCGGATGGTGTCAAAGATCCAGCATTCGATGCTTTTTTTGATTCTCATGCCTTTCCTTTAAAAAAAGTGAAACCGATTTTTTTTAAGTGGCAACGGTCAAGCGTTTAACTGATTAATATACATGCGCCTCTTCTGAAAGGCCAACACTATTTTGGTTTTTTTGTCTGGTCAGGAAAAGGAGCGGTTTTAAAACCCGCACGAATGGGGTATAGGCTGGGGGTGGATAGTGATGCGTGATAGGTGGTGAATGATGGGGGATTGGTTTGTACAAGCCACAAACCACTGGCCATGAGCCACCATAACAATTAAGGAGCAGACCATGACACCCGAGGATCAATCCCTGATCGTTTCCTGGAAAGAGGAAAACAATTCCACCCTCAAACTCACCCTCGTCAAAACTGGCGATGAAAGAACCGGGCGGTTGCGGGAGTTTCTCGACACCCTTTGCGGGGTCGCGCCTGGAATCACCGTGAAAATGGAGAAGGAGGAGGCGGGGATGCCCGCCATCCGTGTCCGGGATAACATCCTCTATTATGCGGTCCCCGAAGGACCGGAACTTTCCCTCTTCTTAAAGGCCGTGAGCGTGGTTTCAGGAAAAGATCCCAAAGCCCTTTTCAGCCAAAATATCGATCCTGGAACGCTTCCGGTTCCGGCCCGGCTCAAAATTTTTATCGCCCCCCACTGCCCCTATTGCCCGGCCCAGGTGGAACCGCTTCTTTCGCTCGCCTGCCAGGCCAGTTCGATTCATCTGGAGGTCATCGACGGGGTGTTGTTTCAGGATATGTCGGAAGCGCATAAGGTTCAATCGGCCCCCACGGTGATTCTGGACGACACGGTCACCTGGACCGGAAAGACGCCGTTCCGTGAAATTTTATCCATGATCCGGGACAGGGACCCCGCGAACATGGGGCCGAAAACCATAGAAGGCATGCTCCAGAGCGGCGAGGCGTTCCGGCTCGCAGAGATGATGATCGAGAAGAAAAAGATCTTCCCGGCCCTGATCGGCCTCATGGAAAAGGCCTTATGGCCGGTACGCCTCGGGGCCATGGTGGTTTTCGAAAGCATCGCGGAGGAAGACCCAGCCCTTGGGCGGGAAGCGGCCCATCATCTCTTTTCCCGCCTTCCGGGAATGACAGACCCCAAGGCCAAAGGCGATATCGTTTATGTCGCGGGCCTCTGCGGTGATGAGACCCTCCTTCCCGTTCTCCAAGAGATGTTGACACAAAAACCCCTGGACGACGAATTTCGGGAGGCGATCGAGGAGGCGATTGTCGCCATCCGGGAACGGGGGGGAGTGGTTGGTGGATAGGCTTCGCTCCGGGGCTTCGCCTCCATCAAGAGGGAAACCAGGCGCCTCATGTCGCGGTAATCGAATCAAAGAATCGGTGAAAGAAAGCTTTTGAACATATTTGGCATAAGTCCCGGCAGAGCCGGACGGAACACCGCTCCCAGGCCGGAGCCTGGGACCGAGAAAAGGAAGAGTCTGGAAACGAGGATTTGGGATATTGAAAAGAGAGTCGCCTCTTAAAAAAACCAAAATCCATTTGTCCAGATTTTTAAAATCTGGTCCCCCGGAAGGGCCGCCGACGCCCCCCCTCCCCTAAACGAAGGGTCGAATCCCCCGGACCTTCAGGGAATCGAATAGCTGTCGTGGATGGTTTTGAGATAAAGGGAAAACTCCTTTTCCCAGCGGGTGTTGTCCCATGGCAGGTGAGGAGAGACCACCTCCCTGATCCGGTCGAGATGGATTTTTCCGCCTTCCGGAAGAAGGAGGCCTGCCCGGACCCGTCTCAACAGAAGATCGGAGAGGTGACGGATTCGCTCGCGCCGGGCTCCGTGGGAGAGTTCGGCCCAGAGGGAGAGAGAGCCGGGAATGGGGGTGAGGTGCTCTTTCGGAGCCTCTTCCACAAGAAGGGCCGCCTTGTTTCCGTAGCGCCCGGCGATCCGGTTCCAGAAAAAAGGATCGGAAATCAGGTCCAGATCCGCCCTGTTTTTTAAGGGTTCAAATACCCGTTCTCCGCATCCGGATAAGGATTTTCCAGCAAGAAATGGCTTGGCCGCGCTCAGGGCGTCCCAGGCCAGTTTCCGGAAGGTGGTGAGCTTTCCGCCGGTGATGGTGACAAGCCCCTTGTCTACCCAGACCACATGTTCT
>JAGVHJ010000349.1 GCA_020056645.1 Desulfobacterales bacterium | reverse complement strand
GGCCTCGATAAAGAGAAGATCGCCCCCCGCAGGGGTCCAAGCGAGCCCCATGACCACGCCGGGGGCGTTGATTCGTGAACTCATCTCCGGGGTCACCCGCTCGTGCCCCAGATATTTGGCCAGATTGACGACCTTGATGGTGACTGACTCGGTCTCGCCTTCGGCGACCCGGCTTGCGACGCCCCGGCAGATATTGGCGATTTCCCGTTCGAGGTTTCTCAATCCCGCTTCACGGGTGTAGGAGGAAATGAGTTTCTTGATGGCGCTGGTGGTGAAGACCACATTGTTGGATTTGAGTCCGTGGGCTTTGCGCTGTCTGGGGATCAGGTAGCGGTTTGCGATCTTGATCTTTTCATCTTCCGTGTATCCCACCAGATCCAATACCTCCATTCGGTCCCTCAGGGCCGGCGGTATGGTATAAAGCACATTGGCGGTGGTGATGAACATGACCTTGGAGAGGTCGAAGGGCACGTTCAGGTAGTTGTCCGCAAAGGAAAAATTCTGCTCCGGGTCCAGCACCTCAAGCAGGGCCGATGAGGGGTCGCCCTGGAAGGAAGCGCCCACCTTGTCGATTTCATCCAGGACAAAGACCGGGTTGTTGGTTTTGGCCCGACGCATTCCTTGGATAATTTGACCGGGAAGAGCTCCCACATAGGTCCGCCGGTGCCCCCGGATCTCCGCCTCGTCCCTCATGCCGCCCAAGGCGATCCGGATGAACTCTCTGCCCATGGAGCGTGCGATGGAGCGCCCAAGGGACGTTTTCCCTGTACCCGGCGGACCCGCGAAGCAGAGAATCGGGCCCTTGGAGTCAGCTTTTAATTTTCGGACGGCCAGGAATTCCAGAATTCGTTTCTTGGCCTTGTCAAGGCCGAAATGATCCTCATCCAGAACCTTCTTGGCTTTTTTAATGTCAAGGTTGTCTTCCGAGCTTTTATGCCACGGTAGCGAACAGATCCAGTCCAGATAGGAGAGGGCGACCGTATATTCGGAAGAGGCGGGGTGCATGCTCGAGAGCCGTTTCAGTTCCCGTTCCGCCTCCTTATGGGCGGTTTCGGGCAGCGCCAGCTCCGTTATTTTTGTTCGATACTCATCGATATCCGCTTTGGAATCGTCCTTGTCTCCCAGCTCGTCCTGTATAGCCTTCAGCTGTTGTCTCAGGTAGTACTCCCGCTGCTTGTTGCCCATGTCCTCCTTGACCTGGGATTGAATCTTGCTCCCGATCTCTAGAATCTCAATCTGATAGTTGAGCATTTTGGTGACTTTTGTCAGCCGTTTTTTCACATCAAGGGTCTCAAGAATCTGCTGCTTCTCCTCCTGGGCCGAATCGATGGTGGACGTGATCATGTCCGCGAGGGTTCCGGGTTCACGGATGGTTTTCGCCATGGAGACGATCTCCTGGGGAATGCCTGGCGAGAGGGCCACCACCTTGCTGTAAAGGTCATGGGCGTTAGCCATGAGCCCCCGTGTTTCCTTATCTATATCCTCGTTTTCCTTGATGAGCGTCACCCTTGCCCTCAGGTAGGGCTTACCGCCGATAAACTCGTCGATCTTGAACCGGGAGAGCCCCTGAACCATGAGCTGAGCTTTGTTGTCTTCCATTTTGGCCATCTTCAGGATCATGGCGATCGTACCATAGGCATAGAGATCCTCCGGGGTGTAACCAGACTCGATGTCGGAATTCTTGGCCACGAGGAATCCTAAAACCCGGTTGTTGGACATGGCGTCGTCAATCAGCTCCATGGAGTCGTCCTTGGTCACCACCAGGGGCAGCACCATCTTGGGAAAAAGCGCCACATCATAAATGGGAAGAATGGGAAGAGGATCGGCCGGGGTTTCCGTGTTTTTTTCAGGGGATGACGACAGCGGTTCGTTCATGTATTCCTCCAAGTTTTCACCTCTATTGTTTTTTTTCAATTAACAGCTCTGAACGGGTTTTAGAAGAGGCCCTCGCGCAAAGACCTTCAACAGGATTGCTTGACCAGGTTGATTTTAAGGAATCCATTGGTGTAATTGGCCGTCACCTTGGTCGTATCGACGGTCCGGGGGAGTTTTAAGAGACGTTCAAACGAACCGCTTTGAATCTCGACAAGCCGGTAGGTGGCTCCGGGAATCGGGGAGGCTTCGGCGCGTTTTCCACTGATTCTCAAAGCGTTTTCCGAAACCTCGATATCAAGGTCCTGGGGGGCTACGCCCGCCACCTCCGCCCGGATAATGATTTCATCGGGAGTTTCAAAGATATCCATGTGGGGTCTCCACAATCGTTCGGAAAAATTGAAAATGGGATTAAACGAGTGGTGGAACATCGTGTCATCCGTATCGCTCACCCGCCGTCTGGGGTTTTGTTCGAGAAGATGACCACATCGGATCTTAATGTCGCTCATTTTCGGCTCCTGGGAATGAATACTGATTGATTTAAGCCATTTTATGGATGTTAAAGGCAAAAATACCATTGCGGCCTTGATTTGTAAAGCAAAGATCCTTGGCGCCGGAAAATGGCAGTGAAAATGAGTGTCGCCAAAAGAAGAGATATGGTAAGGTAAGAAAAAATAGATGAACCCTTTGGATCGATTCACGGATAATGCAGATGGGCGACATGCGGACCAGCGTCAGATGGATATTGGGCAGTCAATATTTTTTGTATTTCGGGGTCATGGGCGTTTTCCTGCCATTTTTCAACCTCTATTGCCATCACCTTGGTTTCAGCGGGTTTCAGATTGGCGTTCTCTCGGCCATCCGGACGGTCATCGGCGTCATCTTCCCCCTGTTATGGGCCATGATGGCCGATCGTCTGAAAATCAGGAAAAGCCTCTATGTGGTCTGTCACCTGATCAGCGCGAGCCTCTTCGGCCTCTTTCTTTTTTCAGCCGATTTTACGGCCATGGTGATGATCATGACCGTTTACAGCATCTTCTATTCTCCCCTCATTTCCTTTCTGGAGACCCTAACCATGAAGCTCCTGGGAGAGGACCGGAACAGCTACGGAAAGATCCGCGTGTGGGGATCGGTCAGTTTTATCCTCTGCGTGCTTGTTATCGGAAAGATGATCGACCAGTCCAGCGTATCGATCATCATTCTTCTCATTTTCTCGGCCTCGTTGCTTCAGGCGCTTCTTTCGCCCATGGTTCCAGATTCTTTTCCCCAGAAACCCTCTGTGGCAAGACCGGGAAAGGGGTTCTTTTCCGCCAGGATGATCCTTTTCCTCACCTGCGCTTTTTTAATGCTTTTAAGCCATGGCACCTACTATGGATTCTTCTCCATTCACCTGGAAGCTCAAGGATTCGATACGGTGTTCACCGGAATCTCCTGGGCCCTTGCCTCCTGTTCCGAAATTATTGTCATGCTCAACTCCCGGACCATTTTCAAACGGTTCTCCTTTGACCGGCTCATCCTCTTTTCCTTGCTGGTTGCGGCAATGAGATGGCTTCTTCTCTATTTCGCTGTATCGCCGGTATTGATTCTCGCCTCCCAGATGCTCCATTCTATCACTTACGGGGTCTTTCACATATCGAGCATCCTCTATATCGATCGGCTCTCCCACGAGGAGTCGAAAACCGTGGGCCAGTCTGTCAACAACGCGGTCACCTATGGGTTCGGCATGATGGCGGGGTTTCTCGTGAACGGTTACCTCTATGAGAAACTGGGGGCCAGCCTCTTTCTTTTCAGCAGCGGCTGCGCCTTTGCCGGAGCGCTGTTGTTTTATTTCGGAAGAGATAAAGAGAGGATTGAATAGATACGGCCATGTCCGCGACACAGCTTGGAATGGCTGAAAAAAGGGGGCGCTAAAACATATAGGTGGCTTTGGCCGCGTAGAGAAACCAGTACCGGTCGACGCCATCCGGATTCTTGGCCGAGGTATAGGCGCCGAATCCGTCGTTATAGGAGGCCTCCAGCTTAAAGAGCCAGAATTCATTGATGTCAAACCGGAAGGAGAGGGTGGTGGTTTTGAGCCACGATTCAAAATCGGCGTTTGGGTTAACCCGCTTGCCTGTCAGGCCCAGCATGTCGTAATACATGGATGAGGGAACCCTTCGTTTCCCGTCCTTATTGTCCACGTCCGGATAAAATGAAGAGTAGGAAATCCCGGTTTTGAAAAATTCACTGAAATCATAATTGAGGGCGACATACCACCCCTCGTACCTCACCGGCCGCCGCTCTTCATAGCCGAGCCCCAGGTCCCACTTACCTTGGATTTCCGATGAGGCGTATTCGCCGACCAGGGTCAGCTTCTCCTGCTGATATTCTGTTGAAACAAAATAGCCGTCAAAATCATAGGTGTATTCAAACTTGGGAAGAAGGTTCATTTTTCCGGAAATCAAGAGATCGTTTCCCTCATACCAGCCGGCTTTCACTCTGAACCCCTCCAATGGCGCGTACCATGTGGCTCTGATCGCCGGTGATCTGCCCGGTTCTATTGTGTCAATTTTAAGGTCGAGGGCGGAAAAGGCCTGGGTGAAGGCATGGGAGATGCCGGTATTCTCGGAGAAGTTGGGCGTGCCGACACCCGCCTCATAGGCAAGAAGACCTGCCGCTCCCAGGAGAATCCTGCCGTAAAAATCGATGCTTTTTGAGCTTGAAAAGGAATCCCGGAAGAGTTCGCTATAGACACTCTGGGGAAGGAGAACATTCGTTCGAAGCATATCCAGATCCCGCGTTTCCGTATAGAAACCGATAAATCCCTTGTTTCTTCCGATCCTCACTCCCAGCCAGTCCCGCCAATGGTAATCGGCATTGGCCCAATCAACGACAAGTTCATCGTTGCCGTTTGCGCCCATGTCTCTTGCAAACAACTGCATCCCCATCCGAAGCCTATCGGTCAGATTCGTCGTGAAGTTGATGCCTAGTTCATTGAACTCAAGGGAGCCCTCTTCTGTTTGAGCCAGATAGTTGTTTTTGTTTGTCTTCAAGTAGCCCTGGGAAACAAATCCGTGAATGTTGATCTTACCCAATTGCTCCTCGGCCATGATATTTCCTGAAAAAAGGATGATTGCTGTCAGAGTGATAACGATCATTTTATGTCTATTCATCTTTTTTCCCCTTACTTGTCGGAAACGGTTATGATCTTGACACTATTTGTTTTGGCTGAAGAAGAAACATAGCCGATGGCTCCACGTGTTTTGGCGATAAAATCGACCATTTCCTGTTCGGTTTTGAATGCCAGGGGGATCATCCCTTTTCCGATGAACAATTGACGTCTCCAGAACGCCCGGAACTGATCGGTGCTTTTTTGGACATATTGACTGACAAAAGATTTGTGAACATCAGATTTTTCAAGGGTGACAAAGGTTATTTTCGAGTTGTCTTCCCAGAAGGTGGTATGGCCCAGAAAAATATTTTTTATTTCAGCCCTGGTGAGAGACGCTTTCTTTACCTCTTTATTTGCAATAATCAACACTTCGGACCCAGAAGCGATACAGACGGAAAGGTTCAAAGCGGCAAACAACAACCATAGAGTAACCGTCTTGAGAAAAAAAATCTTCATCATTCATCTCCCTTACAAGCGAAAACGATCATCTCTTGTACTCGATCTTCAAGTTTTTAGGAAATTTGTTCAAATCCAAGGCGGAAAAAAAAATTGACCGCAGGAATACATGGCGTATTT
>JAGVHJ010000280.1 GCA_020056645.1 Desulfobacterales bacterium | reverse complement strand
GTGTTTATTGAACCTTTATTTGGATATGTTTGGCAACCTTTTCAAAAGGTTGGCCCCCGGCAGGGCCGAAGGAGGCGCGTCCCAAATGCGATTACCCTGAAAAAAAGAGCGGATCACTTTGACAATCGCCCCGTTAATTCGTAATAAAAAGATATCGGCCTGAAGCTGCTCTTTTGACAAAACAGATGATAGATCATGACCTCATTTAACCTCATCAAACCCTATTTCATCGAAAACCGCCGGAAGATCCTGTGGGGCGTCTTTTTTCTGGTCGCCGTTGATCTGGCCCAACTGTTCATTCCCCGTATCATCAAATGGGCGGTGGACGACCTCACCTATGGAAACAGCAAGCGGAACCAGCTCCTCCTCTACGCCCTCTATATTATCATTGCGGCGCTACTGATGGCCATCTGCCGCTATTTCTGGAGACAATTCCTGATCGGAACCTCACGCAGAGTTGAAGAGGGATTGCGGAACCGGATTTTCAGCCATATGCAAACCCTCTCCCAGAGCTACTTCATTAAAACAAAAACCGGAGAGCTCATGGCCCATGCCACCAACGACGTGACCAATATCCGGATGGCGGCGGGCATGGGCATGGTCGCGTTGACAGACGCCCTTTTTCTGGGAACGGCTGCCATTTTTTTCATGATCTATATCGATCTCAGACTCACGCTCTACGCGCTTATGCCCATGCCGTTCCTGGTGATGGCAGCCCGGTATTTCAGCCGGAAAATGCATTGGAAATACCAGGCGGTCCAGGCCTCTTTCGCCGATATGACCGAAGTGGTCAGGGAAAAATTCGCGGGCATACGGGTGGTCAAGGCCTCCACTCTTGAAGAGAGATCCTACGAAGATGTGAGGCGCGCCTCCATGGATTATGTGGAAAAAAACATCTCACTCACCCGGGTCACCGGCTCCTTTTTTCCCCTCATGATGCTCTTTACAAACCTAAGCCTGGCCATTGTCCTCTTCTTCGGCGGCACCGAGACCATTTTCACACGGATCACCACCGGTGATTTCGTGGCTTTTATCAGCTATCTAAACCTCATGACCTGGCCCATGATGGCCGTGGGATGGGTGATCAGCATGATTCAGCGGGGCAAGGCATCTCTTGACCGGATCAACAGAATCATCGAGACCATTCCCGATATCCGAGAGTGTCCGGCCCCCTCACCCATGGAGAGGCCGCCCGCGCTCATCCAGTTTGATCATGTGACTTTTTCCTATGAAACGACCGACTCTGGCTATAAGGCCCTCTCTGAGGTTGACCTCTCTATCGAAAAAAATACCTTCACAGGCATCACCGGGCCGCCGGGCAGTGGAAAGACAACCCTTTTAAGACTCATCCCAAGGTTGTTCGATCCCGTGGCGGGAGCGATTCTCTTTGACGGCAAGGATATCCGCTCGATCCGGCGGGATGATCTTCGCTCGTTCATCTCTTTCGTGAGCCAGGAGCCCTTTCTGTTCTCAGGAACCATCGCCGAAAATATCACCTTTGCTCCCTACGACCCTCAAGACGCCAAGCTGGTAACCTCAGCTGATGCGGCCTGCCTTTATGAAACCATTCTCTCGTTTCAAAATGGATTTGAGACCCTTGTGGGCGAGAGAGGCGTTGTGTTGTCCGGTGGTCAGAAACAGCGAATCGCCATCGCCAGGGCGATCTATCATGACGGCCCCATCCTGATTCTCGATGATCCGGTCAGCCAGGTGGACGCGGAAACAGGAGAAAAGATCATGGCGAACATCAGAAAAGAGTTTTACCGAAAAACCGTATTGATCGTTTCCCACAGGCTCTCCCCCCTCAAGGATGCCCAAAAAATTATCGTTATGGAAAATGGCCGGATTACGGAAAGCGGTTCCCCCAGGAGCCTTTCTAAAACCAGTGGATACTATCATAAAATGGCGACCCTCCAGCGTCTTGAGGAGGAGCACCCCTGACCGCAGCAATCTACCCAAGGAGGCGACACGCATGATACCTCTCCCATCATTTGAGAATGCGCTTTCCCTGATCTCAAAGAAAATCATCCATACACCGGTGGTCTACTCCCCTTCCATGAGCCGGCTTTTGAACGCACAAATTTTTTTAAAGCTCGAAAACCTTCAGGTGACCGGTTCCTTCAAAGTAAGGGGTGCCATGTATAAATTGCTTTCAAATAAAACCGCCATGTCTAAAAAAGGGGTGGTCACCGCATCGGCGGGGAATCACGCCCAGGGGGTGGCGCTCTCCGCCAAACAGGCGGGAATCCCCTCAACCATCGTGATGCCGGAGTGGGCCTCCATCACCAAACAAGAAGCGACGCGGAATTACGGCGGAGAGGTGGTCATCGCTGGGAAAAGCATCGGCGAAAGCCTTGAAAAGGCCCATGAAATAGAAAAATCGGGAAGGACCTTTATTCATCCCTTCGATGATCCGGACATCGTCATCGGCCAAGGCACCATCGGACTTGAAATTCTTAATGATTTAGACGATGTGGAGATGGTTGTTCTTCCCGTGGGCGGCGGGGGTCTTATCGGGGGAGTATCCACCTGCATCAAGCAGATGCGTCCCCAGGTGAAGATAGTTGGCGTTCAGGCGGAAGCGTGTCCCTCCGCGGCAGCGGCCCTCAAACGGCAAAGAGTCACGGAGGTTCCCGCCACGACCTCCATTGCGGACGGGATCTCCGTGAGAAAGACCGGCGAGTTCACCTTCGGGCTTATCCGCTCTTTTGTGGAAAAAATCGCCCTGGTGGATGAAGAGCTTATCGCGTCCGCCATGCTGATGCTTCTCGAACGAAAAAAAATCCTTGCCGAAGGGGCGGGCGCGGTTCCCCTGGCCGCACTGCTCGGAGGAAAGATCAAAATCAAAAAAGGCCAAAAGATCCTCCTGGTGATCAGCGGTGGAAATGTGGACAGTCCCCTGCTCGACCGGATCATCAACCGGGGGTTGAACCGGAGCGGACGGGTCATCCGGGTGACGGTCGTGCTTTCAGATGTTCCTGGAGCGATGGCGGCGCTCCTCACCGCCATCGCCCGCATGAAGGCAAACGTGCTCCATATCCACCATGAGCGGAACGCCCTGGATATTCCCATGAACACATCGCGGGTCACACTGGAACTTGAAACCAGGGGAAGGGACCATTCAACAGAGATCATCGGTGAGCTGAAAAATGAGGGTTATCCCGTGACCGTGTGACTGGAACGCTTTAGAAATGTGATTTTAGGCGGGCTAAAGAAAAAAAACGGGGAAGAGAAAACGATGCAAAAAGAAAGGACGTTCATCTTGTTAAATGAACGTCCTTAGATTTTCCGACTTAAAACCTCTTGGCTACAGAACAGTCACGTTGACGGCTGCAGGACCTTTTTTTCCCTGTTCTACATCGTAGGAAACCCGATCGCCCTCATGAAGTGATTTAAACCCAGTCGCGTTGATCGCTGAATGATGAACAAATACATCGGGTCCGTTTTCTTGCTCGATAAATCCAAAACCTTTTTGGTCGCTGAACCATTTGACAGTACCATTTGCCATTGTAACAATTTCCTTATTTTGATAATTTTTTTCCGATTTCTTTTCCGGACTCCGGATCAGAAACCCTTTTGTTTAACGTGTTAACCATAAACCTATCTGTAAAAAAAACAAGTAAATAATGAAATATTTTTTATCTCTATCGTGTATCAATCGTCTATAAGATCAAAACTATTTTAAAAATTAGGCAGTTAACTTCCAGACAACAACCAATCGATGGGCCGGGAAAGAGGGGCCAGAAGGGGTTTAGAGATTTCTAGCGGCCCAAAGGGTTGCCTGAAGGCGGTTAGGGACATTTATCTTTTTGAAAATATTATAGATATGTGTTTTCACCGTGAGTGGGCTGATGAAGAGATCATCGGCGATATCCTTGTTTCTGTCTCCGGAGGCGATCCTTAACAGAATCTCTTTTTCACGGTTGGTGAGAATCGTGTTGTCATCACGCTTGATTTCCGTTGTATTAATGACAAACCGGTCATCAAAACGGACCGCCATGCCCGCGTCATCGGTCCGGATAACCTCACCGGTCACGTTGATCTTGACCTTGTTCCCCTTGAGTTTCTTCAACGCGTCGATGGAGAGGATCAGCTCAATTTTCATTTCAGCGCCAACCTTCAGCGGTTCTGAGGTATTGATAAACGCACCTCCCGCACAGATGTTGGCGGTGTAAAAATTTTGGGTCTCTTCAACGCCATCGGCGTTGATGGTTGAGATGGTGGTGGGAAGCTTCAGCCGGAACCGTTCCATCCCCCTGTTGTTTTTGGTTTCATTCATGTCAGACACCCGGCCCAGGCGGGAAATCGCAAGATATCGATTTCGTCTCCCGCCAGAAATGAAAGTTAATTAAAAACCGGCTCTTGAAAGAAAAATTTTGAAAATATCTTATACCAACACCCATCGTGTTTGCAACGCTTTTTATCTTTTCTATCATAT
>JAGVHJ010000093.1 GCA_020056645.1 Desulfobacterales bacterium | reverse complement strand
GATCAATCGAATCGGCTATCGAGGCGATCAGAAAGGGGGCTTACCACTATGTAACCAAACCGTTCAGGCTTTCTGAGGTTCGTTCTTTAGCCAATCGCGCCAGAGAAAAAATGATGCTTCAGAAGGAGAACCAAAACCTTCGGGCCGTGATCGCCGGCAACGACTTCATGAAAGGATTCATTGGGACCAGCCCTCCCATGCAAACGGTGTTCGCCCTGATTAAAAAAGTCGCTGCTGTTGATTGCAACGTCTTATTAATGGCTGAAACAGGAACCGGCAAAGAGATGGCGGCCCGCGCCATTCATTCCTTGAGTCCGAGAAAAGATGCCCCTTTTGTATCTTTTAACTGTGGCGGTTTTACGGAAGAATTGATTTGCAGTGAACTTTTTGGGCACGAAAAAGGGGCTTTTACCGGTGCTACCGCCGCAAAAATCGGTTTGCTCGAATCCGCCAACGACGGCTCCGTGTTTCTGGACGAAATCGGTGAGATGCCCTTGACCATGCAAGTCAGACTGCTGCACGTCATTCAGGAAAAACGGATTCTCCGAGTGGGCGGCACAAAGCCAATAGACTTGAATATCCGTATTATCGCCGCAACCAATAAAGATCTTAAAAAAGCAGCTGAAAGGGGCGAATTCCGTGAGGATCTTTTTTACCGTCTGGATGTCGTAGCACTCCATCTTCCCAAGCTGGCCGAAAGAAAAGATGATATCCCGCTCTTGGTCTCACACTTTATTGAAAAATTCAGACGCGCTTTCTTTAAGAAAACGAAACGGATGTCCCCCCAAGCCATGACCATCTTGATGAACTACAATTTTCCAGGAAATGTCAGGGAGTTGGAAAATATCATTCAACGCGCTGTGGCACTTGCCGAAGATGAAGTCATTCAGATCACCGATCTTCCATCAGATCTTCAAAAACTCGATTTTTCAACCCATGAGGGAGAACGCCTCTTATCCCTATCAGAGATAGAAAAAATACATATTGAGAAGGTGCTGAACACGATCGGGTATAATACGAACCTGGCTAGCACTATTCTCGATATTCCACGCACCACCCTATGGCGTCGTATGAAAAAATTCGGATTGATGAAGAAAGCTTGACAAACCGGGAGTCGAATTCCAGGGTCTCTTTTCAAATTGAAACAAACATGATTTAATATAACTATTTATTTTCATACAATTTTATCCAAAGTCCCTCCATCAGGCCCACCACACACGTTTCACATTGAAACAAACAGACGCTCACCCATCTCAAACAAAATCATTTTCCGGATTCTTATCCGCTATAAATACGCCCTTCATCACTATCCATAAGGGTTTATACAGCGTGGCATCAATGTTGCTATTTGGCTAAAAAAAGAACTGATGGGAGCGTCGAAACTCTATGGAAAAAATACTGGTTGGAATGGCCTCGGAAATGACCAGTTTATGGGCGGTCATCTATGCGCTGAATTTGGCGAAGCGCATACAAGCCAAGATATCTGTTCTGTTTATTATTGACCCCTCAGAACAAGATCCACAGGTTAAAGCGGCATCTCCCATCCGAAGCCAGTTAGAAAAACTGATTTCAGACGGCAGGTTGGAGGGACTTTCCATTGATTACTACCTGACCTGCGGATCGTTTAAGGATGAACTTATTAAATTTATTCATGAAAAACGGATTAACCTTTTGGTAATCGATTATCCATTACCAGATAGAAGAATCGAAGGAGAAAAGTTCCCAGAGCTTTTAGAAGAAATCAAATTAAGGTCGGACTGCAGAATCGAAGTCGTTCACCCAAAAAAATAGTTCAATCAGACCGAAAAGGAGTAAATTATGTGGCACTTGTATTTGCCAATCGCAGGAAGCAGCATCAATATTATCTTCATTTTCACCATCGGCCTCGGAGTAGGCCTTCTTTCCGGAATCTTCGGAGTCGGGGGAGGCTTTTTGATGACGCCGCTTCTAATGATGTTGGGCATCCCTCCCACGGTTGCCGCGGCGTCTGATTCAAATCAGATCGTTGGCGCATCGACCTCCGGAACACTCGCCCACTATCGTATGGGAAACGTGGATTTCAAAATGGGCCTTCTTTTGCTTATAGGTGGATTCCTGGGGAGTACTACCGGCGTTCAGCTTATTAAGACGCTTCGAGGTCTTGGAAATGCCGACTTCCTCATCACCATAAGCTATGTGCTGATGCTTGGATTTGTCGGTGGATATATGTTTTTTGAAAGCATACAAGGACTGCAAAAAAAGCGAGCGGCGACCATCTCTGTCCCCAAAAAGGAGTCCGGGTATGCCCGATTGATGAAAAAGCTCCCTTACCAGACCGTTTTTGAAAAATCCGGCGTCGAATTTTCAATATTTTTGCCCATCTTCCTTGGATTCTTCGTCGGAGTCTTGGCGGCTATCATGGGAGTGGGCGGCGGGTTCATCATGGTTCCCGTAATGGTGTATCTGCTGCGCATGCCCATGCATGTAGTGGTTGGAACGAGCCTGTTTCAGATTCTCTTTACGTGTATCAATGTTACGATCATGCAGGCCGCCACAAACCACACAGTGGATTTCATGCTGGCCTTGCTTCTACTTCTTGGGTCCACCATCGGCGCGCAATTCGGAGCAAAAATAAGTAAGAAACTGGGCGGCGATCAATTAAAAATTCTACTTGCGATACTAGTTCTGTTGGTTATGGTGAAAATGCTTTTCAGCCTTTTACTTCCACCGGATATCATGTTAGCTTATAAGGGAGGGCATTGACATGTTGAAACGATTAATGATTACTTTAATACTTATGGGTGTCTGCCTATCTGCACGATCCGCACCCTGTATCGCTAATTCAAACGTATCCATTAATATAGAGCCAAGGGTGATTACAATCGGCGCCAACTATAATGGCGCGCAAATAGTGGTGAAGGGCAGCATCCCAATGGATGCGGAAGTAGTGGTTCAGGTCAAAGGAGATGGTCATGACACGGAATTTTTAAAGAAGGGCCATGTGTTGGGAGTGTTATGGATGAACACGGGGAGTGTCACCTTTCATAACTTGCCACAGGTCTATATGGTTTATCTGCCGGAATCAATTTCCATATCGCAATTGAGCAGTGACCCTCAATTGCGGCAGTTGAAAACCGGTTTCGTCTCTCTTGAACAGAATACTTCGATCACGCCCGAAGAAAAGGGCGAGAGAGGGTTTCTATTTCAGGAACTTTTTAAGCTCAAAACAACAGAAGGTCTTTACGTAGAGCAAGAAAAAGCCGTCACCTATCAACCGGCCAATGATGGTATGAAAGCGTTCACATGCGCGATTAATATTCCATGCAAAATCAAGCCGGGAAGCTATACGATAACGACCTCTCTTTTAAAGAATAAAACGCTCTTTCACTCAGAAGAGAGCCCGATTAAAATTACCGAAATCGGTTTTCCAGCCTTCATTACAGGCCTCGCGTTCCAACATGGAACCCTCTACGGAGTCCTCGCGACCCTAATCGCAATCATCGCCGGATTATTGATGGGAGTTCTCTTTAAAGGAGGCAAAGGCGGCCACTAACGGAATAAAATGATAAAACCATCTTCAAAAACAATCCGATTCCTGAATCGGACCCGAAAAAGCATCAGCTTCAGAAAGCTTATGGCTTCTCCACGAGTATCGTTTACGATACTTTTTGAAACCTTTCAAAAAATACTGACGCTGAACAATAGGATTCTGGAGTTGATTGCCGGGATGGGAGATAAACTGAGTGGTGATTATATTTTTGATCACCACTATATAGATACTATCTGCCAGGAGGCGGCCGATCTGGTGCATCAACTCATCATAGGTTTGAATGCCCTCTCGTTCGGTAAATATAACGACCTGATGGCGGCATTTCATCGCATTAATGACGATATTAAACAGGAGCTGCAAGGAAAGCCCGTCATCCCTAAAGGAGATGACACCATTTTCTATGACTTTCTCAATCGAGATTCTGAAGAGATGGTGGGGGCCAAGAATGCGAATCTTGCCGAGGTTAAGCATGCGCTGGGGTTGACTATCCCCAATGGATTTGCGGTTACCACCCGTGCTTTTTTCTCTTTTATGCATTATAATCGGCTATGGGACCGGTTGGACCCGATTTTTAACGCTTTTCATCACGAGGAGATGACTTCAGAGGAAGCATCCGCCCAAATCCAGGAGTGGATAAGGGGAGCGAAAATTCCCTCTTCTTTAAAAAAAACCGTCCATCGCTCTCTTCAGCAACTATCTAAAGTGTTGGGAAGCCGATCACCCTATTTGGCCATTCGAAGCAGCGCTTGGGGTGAAGACACCCAAGCGAGTTTTGCAGGCCAATATCACACTTTTTTAAATGAGCCCGCAGATAATCTTCTAAAATGTTATCAGAAAGTAATAGAAAGTACTTTTTCTTCTTCAGCGATGGAATATCGACGGCAGAAAGGGTTTTCCGAAAATGAAGTCGCCATGTCAGTGGGGTGTCAGGCAATGGTGAACGCCAAGGCAAGCGGCGTCCTCTACACGGTCGATCCGATGGCTCCCCATGAGGATGTGATGTTGATTACGGCCGCATGGGGTCTTGGAGCTCCTCTTGTGGAAGGACGCGCCCAAGCAGACCATTACCGTATCAGCCGACGCTCCCCCTATAAAAGACATGACGAAAGCATCGCCTGCAAAGCCGAACGGCTCTCTTTAAAGGACACCGGCGGGACCGAATATATTAAAGTACCAGAGGATCAAGCAAGACAGGCATGCCTGACCGATGCCCAACTTCTGAAGCTTGCGGAGACAGGCCTTCAGATCGAAGCCCATTTCAAAACCCCACAAGATATCGAATTTGCGGTGGACCATGAGGAGAGGCTCTATATTTTGCAGGCCAGGCCCCTCAATATCAAAATCAACCGATCAATCATGGCCAGGGAACTGCCGGATATTGTATGTAAATACCCTGTCATTTTCCATGGAAAGGGGTTTATCGCCCAAAGAGGTATCGGCGCGGGGAAGGTCTTCATCATTGATCAGGATGAGGATCTCGATCAATTTCCACAGGGTGCGATTCTTGTGGCGAAGCATACTTCTCCCCGGTTTGCCAAGGTGATTCGAAAAACAAACGGAATTCTTACGGACGTTGGATCACCTACAGGCCATATGGCGACCATTGCCAGAGAGTTCAGAGTGCCAACGATTGTCAATATGCAAAACGCCACCCAGTTGTTGAAGCAAGGGCAAGAAATTACAGTAGATGCGGAGGAGAATAAAGTTTATGAGGGAACCATAAAAGAGTTGCTCACATATAGCATGACGGAAGAACCCATTGAGGAGACCTATGAATATCGCCTGTTAAAACGGGTTCTAAAAAAAATAGGGCTTCTCAATTTGCTTGATCCGACTGCTAAAAATTTTATTCCTTCCGCCTGTCAAACCTTTCATGACATTACGCGTTTTGTTCATGAAAAAGCAGTGGAGGAATTGATTCATCGTGAATATGACCATCATCATGATACCAACACAACCACCGGCAAACTGAAGCTTGCCCTGCCACTTGATCTGATACTGATCGATATTGCTGACGGTCTGGCAAAAGGTGTGAAACACACCATCCTACCGGAACACATTCTCTCTTTGCCCATGCATGCTTTTGTAGAGGGGCTGATAAGGCCGGGGGCCTGGAGTACTGAACCCATGTCGGTGGACTTGGGAAGCTTCATGTCCAGCATGACACGCACTTTTTCAACCGGCCTCTCGGCTCCGGAGAATATAGGAAGAAATATGGCCGTTATATCAAAGCCTTATGCACATATTGGTCTTCGGTTAGGGTATCACTTTACGATGATCGATTCTTATATCGATGAGAATTGGAACAGTAACTATGCCTACTTTCGCTTTCTTGGCGGCGTCACGGAGGCGGATAAGCGTTCCCGAAGGGCTCAGCTACTGGCCAATATCCTTGTCCAAAATGATTTCAGGGTTGAGGTGCGAGGAGACTTGGTCGTTGCCAGGATAAAAAAGCTCTCCACCGAAATCATGCAAACCAAGCTGCACCTTTTAGGCGTGCTGGTTGCTTTTTCACGGCAACTGGATGTTCAAATGTTGAGCGATCAACATATTCAACTCTATACCGATACTTTTAACCAGCTGATGCGTGGAAGCGCCTGAACGAACACCGTTAAGAACACGTTAAAAGAAGGGAGGTAATCCTATGGATCAGAAGAATAGTATTCGCATCCTTGTATTGGATGACGAGCCAATCGTTTGTAAGCGTTTGCAACCGGCCCTTGAAAAAAAAGGGTACGAAGTTGAAACGTTTATTCGGAGTGAAGAGGCGCTGAGGCGATTTGTCGAGCATCCTTTTGAAATTGTTATCACGGATTTGAAGATGAAGGGGATTGACGGTATGCAATTCCTGTCAGAGGTCAAAAAAATCGCACCGGATACAAAAGTTATTGTCATCACTGGCTTCGCTACCATGGAGACCGCGAAGGAGTCCTTTCGCCAGGGCGTGTTTGACTTCCTTGCAAAGCCTTTCAAAATAGGAGAGATTCTGGAAGGAATTCAAAAAGCGGAAATAAAAATCAGAGAGCGCCGGGGAGAGACAGCGCCGTCCGCCAACTGACAGGAATTATGCCTTCAACCCATCTCTGGAAAAGGTTAAACTTAATGGTCAAGATCGAGTTAAAGGATACTCATGGGAATTGATCGACCCTTCTTCAATTGGCGTGTCAAAAAACCGAAAATGATCCTTATGTTGAGGTAACCATGCCATTCAATACTTCATTTCATCAAGACAACGGTTTGGCGGATGCGGATGCTCCCAGTGTCGAGGAAATCTTTTCAATGGAAAAAGCGCTTGCGGATCGGCCCGCCTTCAGCATCCGGTTCCGCATCACGCTGGCGTTTCTGATCTTGTTCCTTTTTTCCTTTGGGATCGGCATTTCTTCCATGATTTACATTTCGATGATGAACTCGAAACAGACATTTTTCGACCATGCCAGTAAATTTGTCGTGACCATTGAACAGGCGAGAAGACATGAAAAAAATTTTTTTCTGTATCATACCCGAACGGATCTTTTCGATGCATTAGGCAATATTAAAACCGCCAGGTCGATTCTGACAAATACGGCCAATGAAATGCGTTTTCTGTTAAATCAGGAAACGTACCAGAAGTTAACGAACGATCTTAAAACGTATGAGAGCCTGTTCAACCAAATTGCGGCTCAATTCTCTCCTCCGGAATCATCCGTAAAGGAGAAAAATCCGGATATTGAGAGCCAACTTCGAATTTATGGGCATCAAGTCCTTTCTTACGCGATGGATTTGATGGATCAGGAACGGGAGAAGGTTCACGAGGCGGCCCACACATTCATGCTGACCGCGATATTTTCACTCATTATCAATTTTATTGTCATGCTCTGGGTGGCAATGGAACTATCTCGCCAGATCCTACTTCCTCTGGGCCGCGCTGTTAAATACACTCAACGGATCGCCGCTGGCGATTTCAGCCTGGTGATGCCCAAACGTAAATTCAGAGACGAATTCTCCAATCTGGCGATCGCCATCAACCGGATGATCTACGAGTTAACTGAAAAACACAAGCAGTTGCTTCAATCCAGAAAAATGGCCGCAGTGGGAACACTGACATCCGGCGTTGCCCACGAACTGAACAACCCGCTCAATAACATTAGTATTACAACAGAAGCCCTGATCGAAGGGCTTTCGAATTATACCCATG
>JAGVHJ010000261.1 GCA_020056645.1 Desulfobacterales bacterium | reverse complement strand
TTTCCCAACTCCGGCGTTGGAAAAAAAATTTGATCCTCGAAATACCTCATGTATTCCTGCGGTCAAAATTTTTTTTCCGCCTTGGATTTGAACAAATTTTCTAAAAACTTGAAGATCGAGTTATAGGTTACCTTCCCATGCACGCTGTCTCATACCATGGTCTAAAACCGCTATCAAGAAAAGGGTTTTATCGCCGGACAGAAATGTGCTATTAACGGTTCCAGATGCCAATCAGCTCGGCTTGTGAACCTAAACTGAATAGGGGCTTTCGTAAACCGTTTTTTGATAGCAGGAAAAATTGATGATTTCTTTCAATACACCACACGCATCCCGGTACTTATTCCCGTTAGGGGTCATATTTTCGCTTCTCCTCATAGGAATCGTTTTTGGGACAGAGACTCAAAACGCTCATTTTAACTCATTGGTGCAAAAACTGGTTCAGGACGGATTCAAGGAGGATCAGCTAAAAACTATATATAATGGCGAACAGCCTGTTGACCTGGCCCTTGAAAGCGTGGCGCTCTTTTTTTCCCATAGCGAGAGCCGCCTCAACTACGATCAATTTTTATCAAGAAGCGAACTGGAGAAGGCGCGGGAGTATATGGCCACCCACACCGAGACCCTTTCAAGGGTTGAGAAAGAGTATGGCGTTAAAAAATCGATCATCACCGCCATCACCCTTGTGGAAACCCGGCTGGGAACCTATCTGGGGGGAAGCTCGATCCTGAACACCTTCTCGACCCTTTCCGCCATCGAATCTCCCGAACTAAAGGAGATGGTATGGAATAAAATTCCCCCTTCCAGGCGGATCGACCGTGAAACCTTCGAATTGAAGGTCAGTACAAAATCCAAATGGGCTTACAAGGAGCTTCAAGCCTATTTGACCTACTCCTTACGGGAAGGTCTCACGCCGTCAAGCATTAAAGGCTCATACGCAGGCGCCATCGGCATTTCCCAGTTCATGCCGACCAGCATCATCTCCTACGGGAAAGACGGTAACAACGACGGGCGGATCGATCTCTTTGACCATACGGATGCCATTACAAGCATCGCAAACTATCTCAAGCATTTTGGCTGGCGTCCTGGAATCTCTGATCAGGAGGCCTTCACGGTGCTCTTCAATTACAACCGCAGTAAATATTATGTAAATACTTTGTTGAAAATTGCAAAGGAGCTGGACAGCTGATATGGACCAAAATCTGCTGAACACCATTGTCATATGGGCCGGAATCGGTTTCGTGTTTCTCGCCCTGACGCTGGCCGCCTTTCTGGATGTGGCCCGGAAAGATTTTGGCGCCACACGCAAAAAAGCCATGTGGGCCATCATCTCCCTGATACCTTTTGTTGGTTTTCTGCTTTATCTGATGTTCGGCATGAGAAAAGGGAAAAAAACATGCGCTTAGTCGACAATTAGTGTTTGACAAATAGCGCCTTCTTCTATAAATATCGAAATCTCATTTGGTCCCTTCGTCTAGGGGTTAGGACGCTGGCCTCTCACGCCGGTAACACGGGTTCGAATCCCGTAGGGACCGCCAATAAAATCTATAGATTGCGAAATCAATAAAATAATTTTAGAAGTGGGGGCTATCCCATGAGGCGTTTCAGCCGGATGTCCAGGGCCGAGTTCCGTTTCCGCTGTTTGTCGTTGTTCAAGGCAATGGTAAAGGCCCGTGTGGTGTCGATGAGGATCACCAGCTTTTTTCCCCGGGTAATGGCGGTGTAGAGAAGATTTCTCTGGAGCAGAGGGAAATGCTGCTCCATGAGGGGGATGACCACGGCGGGATACTCGGAGCCCTGGGATTTGTGAACCGAGATGGCATAGGCGAGGGTCAGCTCCTGCAACTCCTCGAAATGGTACTCCACCAGCCGCTCCTCATAGGCGACGGAAAGGCTCTTTGTATGGGAGTCGAGACTCTGAATCGTGCCGATGTCGCCGTTGAACACCTCTTTTTCATAATTATTGACCAGGTGCATGACCTTGTCTCCGGTCTTGAACTTCCGTCCTCCATGGTCGATGAGCTGGGTGGCCTGGTTCATGACCTCCTGGAGCACCATATTTAAATGGATGGTTCCCACCTCCCCCTTGTGCATGGGAGAGAGCACCTGAATATCCTTCATGGGGTCAAGACCGTAGCTCTTTGGAATCCGTATGGCGCAAAGCTCGGAAATCCGTTCGACCACCTTTAAAGGAGAGGCGGTTTCGATGAAATAGAATTCGGAGAGGAGAGGCGCGCCGCTGGTTTTTCTAAAGTCCGGGACCGCTCCATTTCTGATCGCGTGGGCGTTCAAAACAATGGGGCTCTCTTTTGCCTGGCGGAAAATTTTTTTAAGTGAAAAGGTCTTGATGCTCGCCGATGCGATGATGTCGGCCAAGACGTTTCCCGGCCCCACCGAGGGAAGCTGAAAAATATCTCCCACGATAATCAGCGTGGCTGTAAGGGGCAGGGCCTCAAAGAGGTGGTACATCAGATCCGTATCGACCATTGAGGCCTCGTCAATGATCAGGGTGTCTGTTTCAAGGGGCGTGGTCCGGTTTTTTTCAAAAATTCCTTCCTGGTGATTGAATCCAAGAAGCTTGTGAATGGTGGAAGCCTTTCGCCCGGTGACTTCGGAAAGCCTGCGGGCGGCCCTTCCTGTGGGTGCAGCCAGGGTCACCCGTTTTCCGATCACATTATAGATGGAGAGAATGGAGCGGATAAGGGTCGTTTTTCCCGTACCTGGGCCGCCGGTGATAACCACGGCCCGGTGATAGAGAATCTCTTCCAGAACCTTGAGCTGCTCTTCCGAAGGGTTGATGGCGAGCCGGGCCACAATTTCGTTTACGATCCGGTCCCGGTCGATCTCCATCCCTGCGACGGGTAGGGTTACAAGGGCCGCTAGCCGCTGGGCGATCCCCTTTTCGGCGATGAAAAGGGGTTTCGGGTATACGGCCCGTTCGGTATTATCCTCCCGTTCAATGGTATCCACAGCAAGGATCTTTTCTGACACAAGGGTGTCGATGGCGGATCTCACCCTTTCCGGTGGTATTCCAAAGGTGGCGCACCGGGCAACCAGGGGATCGAGCCCCATATAGACGTGGCCCTCTCCCGCGTTCGCTTCGAGAAGAAAACGGATGCAGGCCCGGATTCTCCGGTCATCATCCCTGGGAATACCGATCCTGCCCGCCAGGGCGTCGATCGTCTGGAAATCCATCTCGATGTTGTCGATGGCCAGCCGGTAGGGATTTCTCTCGATCACATGAATGGCCTCCTTCCCGTACTTCCTGATGACCGGAGCCGTGAACGAGAGGGGGAGATCGTGCTCCTGAAAAAACTGAACCAGACGCCGGGTAGCGTGGCGCTCCTTCCAGGTTGCATGCATCCGTTCGGCCAAAATATCGCCGATACCGCTAACGCTCTTCAGGTTTTCGGGCTGGTTTTCAATGATTTCAAGGGTGCTCTCCTGAAACCGGTCGATCAGATGCCGAATGCGTTTCCGAGTCAATCCTTTGATATCGAGGGATTTAAGGTATTTCGCGATCTCCTCCGGGGCCGTGGGCAAGATCGTTTCAAAGGATAAAACTTTAAACTGCTGGCCATACTTGACGTGATTTTCCCACTCGCCCTGGATCTTCAGGGGTTCCTTGGGATTGATCCCCGAGAGATAGCCGACCACCGTGATTGTTGTCTGGGGATGAAAGGTGATGAACTTGGCGATGGTGTAAGCGTTTTCCTCATTCTGGAAGGTGATCTGTTTTAAATGGCCTTTCAGAGTGATCATCGGTCGTCAGAGATCCGTCATCCGGTGGATAATCCAGGTGGCGGCGTCATAGAGATTGGCGGCCACATGATCGGGCGGCCCATCTGATGAGAGAAGGGTTTGAAGGGCCTTATCGCCGTTTCCGGTTTTTACCAAAACCGACAAAGCGACCCCGGCGTTTCTTCCGCACCGGATATCTTTTGCGCTGTCCCCCACCATGGCCGCCTGGGAAAGATCCAGGCCATATTTCCGGGATGCCTGGAGGATCATGCCAGGATTTGGTTTCCGGCACTCGCAGCGCTCTTCGGGCGCATGGGGGCAATAAAAAATTTCCCGGATACAGCCCCCTCCGGCAGCAATTCCATCAATCATCTTATCGAAAATCCGGTCCAACGTTTCCAGGGGAATCATTTTCCGGTTGATCAGGGATTGGTTGGTGACAACGAAAATCTGAAACCCCTTTTCCGTGAGCCGCCGGATGGCGTCAACGCTACCCGGAATAAAGACAAACTCCTCGGGCGTTTTGATGTAATCCGGCGAATCCACGTTGATGACGCCGTCCCTGTCAAGGAAAACCGTTTTCACCCCATGACCGGACCGTGTCATTTCCCTTTCAGCATAAGGGCTTCCGCCTGACGGAGCCGCTTCACGGTTTTCTCTTTTCCCAGAGCCGCGATCATTTCGAAGATGCCGGGGCTCACCGTTCCGCCGGTCAAGGCCACCCGCACCGGCTGGGCGATTTTCCCGAACTTGACGCCAGTCATCTCCATCATTTCTTTGAAGGGATTCTCAAGATTTTTCTCGCTGAAATCCCCAAGGGCCTCAATTCGATCGGTCAGGGGACGCAATATTTCAACAAACTCGGCGGAGAAAAATTTCTGCACCGCTTTTTCATCATAGGTGATCTCATCCTTGAAATAGAAGAGCGCCCCCTCCGCCATCTCAATCAGGGTCTTGCTTCTCTGGTTGAGGGTCCGGATGATGGCGGGGAGATCCTCTTTCGGGGCCGGATAAACGCCTTGTTTTTCGAGAAACGGCAACAGGTGGGGAACGAGCGCTCCGGGGTCGGCCGCCTGAATATGGTCCCCGTTCAGAGAAAGGAGCTTGTTGACGTCAAACACCCCTGCGGATCTTCCGATGTTTTCAATATTGAATTTCTGGATCAGCTCCTTGCGGGTAAAGAACTCCTGATCTCCAAAGGACCAGCCCAGGCGGACCAGGTAATTGATAACGGCGTCCGGTAAATATCCCATCTCCCTGTATTCGGTCACCGACATGGCTCCGTGGCGTTTGCTGAGCCGGGTCCGGTCGCTTCCCAGAACCATGGGCACATGGCCATATCGGGGAAGCTCCTGGTTCAAGGCCTTGTAAATAAGCATCTGCTTGGGAGTGTTATTGACATGGTCGTCGCCCCTTAAAATCGTGTTGACGCCCATGGTGATATCGTCGATGGCTACGGCCAGATTGTATGTGGGGGTGCCATCGCTTCGCATGATGATGAAATCGTCGAGCTCGGTATTCTGAAAGACGATGTTTCCCTTGACCATATCGGGCAGAACCGTCGCGCCGGTCAGGGGCGCTTTGAGCCGGACCACTGCGTTCGGCGTCTCTTTCATGTTTTTCTCCCTGCACCGGCCGTCATACTTGGGCTTACCCCCCATGCTCATGGCCTTCTGCCGCATGGCCTCGATCTCATCCGGCGTGCAGGTGCAATAATAGGCATGGCCATTCTCCACCAGCTTTCGAATATAGTCCCGGTAGATATCGAAACGCTTGGACTGGAAAAAGGGGCCCTCATCCCAGTCGATTTCAAGCCATTCAAGGGATTGAAGGATCGCGTCCACCGACTCTTGGGTGGAACGTTCCAAATCGGTGTCTTCGATTCTCAGGATGAATTTTCCCCCCTTGTTCCTGGCGTAAAGCCAGTTGAAAAGGGCGGTTCGTGCTCCGCCCACATGCAGATACCCGGTGGGGCTTGGTGGGAATCGGGTAATGATCGGGTCCATGGGTGTCACCTCTTTTTATTCTGATGATGGATAACGCCATCAATCGTATGTTGCCGGTTATTGTTTTTTCTGTTACTCATTATGGCTGCCTCAGATATCACAAACCGGTTGCGACTACAAAAACAAAATAGGTATCATTCAAAAATCTTGACAACGGGCGTGATATCACATACATAAAAGCGTTTGGTATTTGAATGAATATATTAAATAATTGTTAACAATTATAAGTAGTTAGGAGAAATTTTATGGCGGTTCCAAAGCGTAGAACATCCAAATCCAGGGGAGCCAAACGGCGAACCCATCAAAAAATTTCCGCCCCCAATCTTTCGGCCTGCCCCCAGTGCGGCGCAAAAAGAATGCCCCACCATGCATGCCCCTCTTGTGGCGTATACAAAGGGCGAGAGGTTCTTAAATCGACCGAGGATTAACCGATTTGGGGTGTCGGGTCCATTAACGGGAAAGAAGTATTCCTGAAACAGAGGGTGCCATGTGCCATGCCAGATGACCGGATCAAACGGACCATTGTTGTGACCGGGGGATCGCGGGGCATAGGCCGAGCCATATGCACGGCCTTCGCCCACCCGGATAACCGGATCTTTTTTAATTACACCATATCGGAAAACGAGGCGAAACAGACTGAAACGCTGGTTGCAGAAGCCGGAGGCGAAGCAAGGGCCATTCAGGGAGATGTGGCCTCTGTTTCGGATATGGAACGGTTTTTCAAAACCATCATGGATGAAACCGGACGAGTGGATGTGCTGGCCGTCAACGCCGGGATCACCCGTGACGGCTTGATCGTCAGGATGGCCGAAGCGGACTGGGACGCGGTGCTCGACACCAATCTGAAGGGGGCCTTCACCTGCATCAAGCTTGCGGCCAGACCCATGATGAAACAGCGGTATGGCCGGATCATCACGATCGCCTCGGTCGCAGGCGTGGCAGGAAACCCCGGCCAGGCCAACTATGCGGCTTCCAAGGCGGGATTGATCGGATTGACAAAATCGGCCGCCCGTGAGCTGGCCCCCCGCAACATCACGGTCAACGCCGTTGCGCCTGGTTTTATTGAAACGGAAATGACGGCAAGTCTGCCCGAAACCCTCAAGGCTGACATTTTAAAGCAGATACCCCTGGGACGCGCTGGCGGCGCAGGGGAGGTCGCTGCGGTTTGTGAATTTCTTGCGTCTGATAAGGCCGCATACATCACAGGCCAGGTCATTCATATCAACGGCGGAATGTATATTTAGAAAAAAAAGGAGAGACCAACATGTCCATTCAAGATAAGGTAATCAAGATCATCGCTGAAAAACTCGATGTGGATCCCGCTGAAATTGTTCCCAGCGCTTCTCTCATTGATGACCTGGGAGCCGATTCCCTTGATCTGGTTGAGCTTGTCATGACCATGGAAGAAGAGTTCGATATCGAGATACCGGACGACGACACCAAGGATCTCGTCACCGTTAAAGACGCCATCGATTATATCGCGGCCCATTTATAAACACCATCCAGAGAGCGGGACGCCTTGAGATTCCGGTCATCGTAGAACGATTATACACCGTGCGATTCACGATTTACAAGGGTGGACCACCTCCCCAGGGACGGCGGCCTGATGTGTCAGACACCGCCTCCCAATCCTTGCAATCCCTTAAATAAGCCCCCCCATTTTTTCCTTTTCCGGCCATTCACGAAAAAATATCGGTCAACTTTGAACTATTGATTGTTTTTAACTTGATAAAAGTTGAGCGGCTCTATAACAGATGTTATTTATATTTTTTTAAATGAAAGCCTTCCTCCAAGGGAGGGGCTTAAAAAAAGAAATGCATGTATGCAGGGATGGAAAAAATGAATGGATCAAATGAGGGGTCAACCGGGCCGATCATCATCGGCAGCGACCACGCGGCGTTTCCGTTAAAAGAGAGGGTGAAACGCTTTTTGCAGAACAAGGGCTTTCAGGTGACGGATGCCGGATGTGGCGGCGAGGCGTCCGTGAACTATGCCGAATATGGCATGAAGGTTTCCGGGGCTGTGTCACGGGGTGAGTATAAACGCGGCATTCTTCTTTGCGGCACTGGCCTTGGCATGTCCATGGTCGCGAACCGCTTTCCCCATGTGCGGGCCGCATTATGCAATGATCTCTTTTCAGCCCAGATGAGCCGCCGTCATAACGATGCGAACATCCTTGTGCTGGGAGGCCGTGTCATCGGCGAGGCTCTGGCCATGGAAATCGTGGGCGTCTGGCTTGATACGGCCTTTGAAGGCGGGCGTCATCAGGAGAGGTTAGATACCTTTGACGCGATTCCATGCAGGAATGAATAGAAACAACCGTTTGAAAAACATAATTTTGTGTAAAGGGGATGAATCGTTGGATTTAAAACTTATCAGCGCGACAGATCCTGAAATTTCAGGTGCGATTAAAGAGGAGCTTCTGAGGCAGCAAAATACGCTCGAGATGATCGCCTCGGAAAATATCGTGAGCCGTGCGGTTCTTGCGGCCCAGGGAAGCGTTCTCACCAATAAATACGCCGAAGGCTATCCGCACAAACGCTATTATGGCGGGTGTGAATATGTGGATGTGGCCGAGGATCTGGCCATTTCAAGGGCCAGGGAAATCTTCAAAGCCGAATACGCGAACGTCCAGCCCCATTCGGGCTCCCAGGCCAACATGGCCGTCTATTTCAGCATGCTTGAACCTGGAGAGACCATTCTGGGCATGGATCTGGCCCACGGCGGCCACTTGACCCACGGCAGCCCGGCCAGTTTTTCAGGCCGGTTTTTCAAGTTCGTCCATTATGGCGTCAGCCGGGAAACGGGCATGATCGATTACGACGCCCTCGACCGCCAGGCAAAAGAGACCCGTCCCAAGATGATTGTGGCCGGGGCGAGCGCCTATCCGAGGACCCTTGATTTCGTGGCCTTCTCTTCCATCGCCGCCTCTGTGGGGGCCCTCTTGATGGTGGATATGGCCCACATCGCCGGACTGGTCGCCGGCGGCGTTCATCCCTCTCCGGTTCCCCATGCGGATGTGGTCACATCGACCACCCACAAGACCCTGAGGGGACCCCGGGGCGGGCTCATTCTCTCCCGTGACGAGGCCTATGCAAAAAAACTGAACAAGGAGATCTTTCCCGGTATTCAGGGCGGACCCCTCATGCATGTGATCGCCGCCAAGGCCGTGGCCTTCAAGGAGGCCCTATCAGACGATTTCAAAATCTATCAGCGTCAGGTGGTGACAAACGCCAAAGTGCTCTCGGAGTCCCTGATGCAGGAGGGAATCGATCTCGTCTCTGGCGGAACAGATAACCATCTCATGCTGATTGATCTGACCAACATCGGCATCACCGGGAAGGATGCCGAAGCGGCTTTGGAGCGGGCGGGAATCACCACCAACAAGAACGCGGTGCCCTTTGACAAACGAAGCCCCACGGTTACAAGCGGCATCCGTGTGGGAACCCCCACCCTCACCTCACGGGGGATGAAGGCGTCTGAGATGAAAACCATCGCATCCCTCATGGTGTCTGTCCTAAAACACCCGGAAGACGCGACCCTTATCAAAAAGGCCCGTGAGCAGGTCCGGGAAATGTGTCAGGCCTTTCCGGTCTATTCGGACCTTTAGGAGAATATGATGCCTTTGGACGTCCAGAGACCCTCTTGGAAGAGTTATTTCATGGATATCGCAAGCCTGGTGGCCAAGCGCTCCACCTGCACCCGCCGGGCCGTGGGCGCGGTTATCGTCAAAGAGAAACGGATTCTCTCGACCGGTTACAACGGAGCTCCCACCGGCGTCAGACACTGTTCGGAAACAGGGTGTTTGCGGGCGAAACTCCAGGTGCCTTCCGGAGAGCGTCATGAATTGTGCCGGGGTATCCATGCGGAGCAGAACGCCATTATCCAGGCGGCCTGTTACGGAATCTCCATTAAGGAGGCGATCCTTTACTGCACTCATCTTCCCTGTTCCATCTGCGCCAAGATGATCATCAACGCCGGCATCAAGACCATTTACTATTTATCGGGATACGCGGACCCTCTCTCCCAGGAGATGCTTGAGGAGGCAGGGGTGGCCGTGATCCGGTTCGAGCCGGAAAGCGAGGAGAAAACACCATGAAGTGCCCTTTCTGCGCCGATATGGACAACAAGGTGATCGACTCCCGGCTCTCCAAGGATGGCAACGTGATCCGGAGGCGCAGGGAGTGCCTGGCCTGTGAGAGGCGCTTCACCACCTACGAGCATATCGAGGAGATTCCCGTCATGATCGTCAAAAAAGATGGACGGAGGGAGATCTTCAACCGGAACAAGGTCCGGACAGGATTGCAGAAAGCGTGTGAGAAAAGAGATATCAGCATCAACGTGATTGAGGAGATGATCGACAATCTGGAACGGGATCTGAGGGAAACCGGTGAAAAAGAGATTCCCTCCCGGACCATCGGAGAAAAGATCATGAACCGTCTCCACAAGCTGGACGACATCGCCTATGTTCGGTTCGCCTCGGTTTACAGGGAGTTCAAGGATGTGAACGATTTCATGGAAGAGTTGAAACGGCTGTTGAGCGGTAATCCATAGGGATATATTTCGGTAGATATATTCATGCCTCCGGCGGCCCTGCCGGGGGTCAACCTTTTGAAAAGGTTGACAAACAGATTGTGTAAGCTTTTAAAGGGAAGCGTCACATCCCTTTAAAACCTATTTGTCCAGATTTTTAAAATCTGGTCCCCCGGAAGGGCCGCCGGCATAAGAATTTTAAATCAGGAGTTTATGGACGACTCTTATTTCATGGCCATGGCTCTGACCTTGGCGGAAAACGGACAAGGATTCACCTCCCCCAATCCCGTTGTCGGGGCCGTGGTGGTCAAGGATGGCAGGGTGGTGGGAAGAGGCTTTCATGAAAAGGCGGGGTTACCCCATGCCGAAGTGAACGCCATCGACGACGCCGGTGAGGAAGCTTTTGGCGCGACCCTTTACGTGACACTGGAACCTTGCAACCACACGGGAAGAACACCGCCCTGCACGGAAAAGATCCTCGCATCGGGTATCCGCCGGGTCGTTGTGGCCATGGAAGATCCAAATCCGGATGTGACGGGCGGCGGCGTCAAGCGCCTTTTGGAGGCTGGCATTCCTGTCACCACGGGAGTATTGAAAGAGAAGGCGCTGAAGCAGAACGAGCGTTTCATCAAATTCGTTCTGACCAAAAGGCCCTTTGTCACTCTCAAGTGCGCGGCCACCCTGGATGGTCAGATCGCGACCAAAACCGGAGATTCAAAATGGGTCACCGGGGAGAAAGCGAGACGCCGCGTTCATGAACTCCGCCATTTGAACGACGCCATCCTGGTGGGCGTGAAGACCATCATCCAGGACGACCCCCAGTTGACCACCCGGCGGGAAGGATCAAAAGGCAAGGATCCGGTTCGAATCATTCTGGATTCCCGGCTTTCCATTCCCGAAACCGCAAAGGTGTTGCGGCTCGATTCTGAATCTGATACTGTCATTTTTTCCGGCGTGGTGTCAGAAATTGATCTTGGCCTTTTTGAAAAAAAAGAACGGCTTGAAAAGGCCGGGGTAAAGGTTATCGAAACCCCTTTGCTACACGGACGGATCGATGTGAACCGGATGGTCGAGATCCTGGGGAGCCTCCGGATAACCAGCCTTCTTGTGGAAGGGGGGGGGCAGGTGATCGCCTCGTTTTTAAAGGCGGGGGTTGTCGATAAGGTGACCCTGTTTCTCGCGCCCAAACTCCTGGGAGGAAACGACGGGGTGCCGGTGTGCAAGGGGGAAGGACCGGAGAAGATGGCCCAGGCGATCTCCCTTTCGGATATTACCGTACAGCGCCTGGGAGACGATGTGATGATCGAGGGTTACCTCGGGAAAAAAGGCATGGAAGATGTTCACGGGAATCATTGAAGGGTTGGGGACGATCCGGTCGATCCGGGCTTCGGGAGAGGGCAGGCGCTTTGCGATCGAAGCGGACTTCTCCCTTGACCGCACCAAAATCGGAGACAGCATCGCCGTTAACGGCGCATGTTTGACCGCCGTATCCCTTTCCGGAAACCGCTTCGAGGCGGACCTCTCTCCCGAGACCCTTGATGTTTCGGCCATGGGGGCACTTAAAGTAGGGGACCGGGTGAATGTGGAGCGGGCTCTCAGGCTCTCCGACCGCATCGACGGCCATCTGGTTTCCGGCCATATCGACGGTGTGGGCCGGATCATCACAAGAGAGAGACAAAGCAACGCCATCATCGTTACATTCGGCGTTGAGGCCTTCCTTGCCCGATATATGATCAAAAAAGGATCGGTGGCCGTGGACGGCGTGAGTCTCACCATCAACAGCCTGGGAGAGAGCGAATTCAGCGTGAGCATTATCCCCCATACGGCGGGCCTGACGACCATTGGAATCAAGCAGACGGGAGACCCGGTCAATATCGAAACCGATCTGATCGGAAAATATATCGAGCGGTTCATGATCCTGGACAACTCCAGGCCCCATGGCGCGGATACAAGAAAAGAGTCGAAGGTGGATATGGCGTTGCTGGCCCGGACCGGTTTCCTGTGAAATCCTTTCCAAGGGATTTCGATGAGACCAGGCCCCGCACCTTGTGATGCCTGTGATTTTTTTTAAAGTAAGGAGTAGTTGAAAGAGATGCCAGTAATTACGATTGAAGAAGCCATTCAGGATATCCGTGCGGGGAAGATGGTCGTTCTCGTGGATGATGAGGATCGGGAAAACGAAGGGGATCTGGTGATCGCGGCCGAGAAGGTGACGCCGGAGGCCATCAATTTCATGGCCAAGTACGGGAGGGGCCTCGTTTGCCTCTCCCTGACCCAGGAGAAGTGCGATGAGCTGAATCTGCCCATGATGGTCAGGCACAACACCTCTCCCTTTGAAACGGGATTCACCGTTTCCATTGAGGCCAAACACGGGGTCACAACCGGTATATCGGCGGCGGACCGTGCCACGACCATTCTGACGGCTGTGGCCGACGACGCCAAACCGTCGGACCTGGTGAAGCCTGGGCACATTTTCCCCTTGAGGGCCAGAAATGGCGGAGTCATGGTCCGGGTGGGACAGACCGAAGGCTCCGTCGATCTTGCACGGCTTGCCGGACTGAAACCCGCGGGCGTTATCTGTGAAATCATGGACGAGGACGGCACCATGGCCCGGATGCCCACCCTTGAAAAGTTCAGCCAAAAGCATGGCATCGGCATCTGCACCATCGCGGATCTGGTGGCCTACCGGACCCGGACCGAGACTTTCGTCCACCGGGCCGCGGAAACCAAAATCCCCACCTTTTTCGGCGGCGAATTCAAAATCATCGCCTATCAGAACGACATCGACGGTCTCACCCATGTGGCCATGGTCAAGGGAGAGATTGATCCGGAAAAACCGGTTCTGGTTCGGGTTCACTCCGAGTGCCTGACCGGAGATGTCTTCGGCTCTCTGCGATGCGACTGCGGCGACCAGATGCACAAGGCCATGAACATGATGGACAAGGAGGGGGCAGGCGTTCTTCTCTATCTGAGGCAGGAGGGGAGAGGCATCGGGTTGATCAACAAACTCAAGGCCTACGAACTTCAGCAGAACCACGGCCTCGACACGGTGGAGGCCAACCGGAAACTGGGGTTCAAGGATGATTTGAGGGATTATGGCATCGGGGCTCAAATCCTCGCTGACTTGGGGGTCAAGAAGATGCGGCTCATCACCAACAACCCAAAAAAAATGGTTGGTCTCGAAGGATACGGTTTGAGCATTATCGAGCAGGTGCCCCTGGAGATCGCCCCCAATGAATACAACCGGGGATATCTGGAGTGCAAGAGACTAAAGATGGGGCATATTTTAAATAACCTGGAAGAGTGAAGCAAGCCTCTTTCAATCAAAGATACAAATTTTGGGGAGGGAACCCATGCCAAAAATCATCGAAGGAGAACTGCTGGCCAAGGGCAAGCGGTTTGCCATTATCGTCAGCCGATTTAACGATTTCATCACAGACCGGCTTCTGGGAGGGGCGATGGACGCCCTGGTCCGGAGCGGGGCCAAAGATCAGGACATCACTGTCGTCAAGGTGCCAGGGGCCTTTGAGATTCCGCTGGTCGCCAAGAAAATGGCTGAAAAAAAAGGCGTGGACGCCATTATCTGCCTGGGAGCGGTGATCCGGGGTGCCACCGGCCATTATGACTATGTATGCGCGGAGGTCTCCAAAGGAATCGCCCATGTGAGCCTCGAATCGGCCATGCCGGTCATTTTTGGTATCCTCACTACCGACACCATTGAGCAGGCCATTGAGCGGGCCGGTGCAAAGGCCGGAAACAAAGGCTGGAGCGCGGCGGTTTCCGCCATTGAAATGGTTAATTTAATGGGCGCGATGGATCGGACCTGATATGGGGTTTAGACGGAAATCACGGGAGCTTGCCATGCAGGCCCTCTTTTATCTCGATTCCACGGATGGCGAACCCGAAGAGGCGCTTTCCCTGTTCCGGAAAAATTTTAGCCCGGAAGAGGAGCTCCTTTCATTTTTCGAAACGCTTGTGAATGGCGTCATCGCCCATCA
>JAGVHJ010000011.1 GCA_020056645.1 Desulfobacterales bacterium | reverse complement strand
TCCAACGCCGGAGTTGGGGAAATTAACAAAAACTTGAACATTGAGTATCAACAATAGAGGGGGTCTCTGGTCACCATGCTATAATTAGATAAGGGAGGTGCGCCCCCCGAGCTCTAAAAAAGATTCCCCTCTCTGGGACTCTTTTTCCCTCGACTCTTTTTTTACGACAAAATCTCTGATCAGGTATAGAAAAACACCATTCAGGAACGCCAGTTAAAAGGAACTCTCATGAAGATAAAGCATTGTTTGATATTGGGTGTGGCGATTCTATTTTTTGTCATTCATTGCAACCCTATTTTTTCTTCAGAGGCCCTTCAAGTAATGGGCGAGATCTATCAAGGTCATGATAGAGAAATTGACTCAATTGAGCTGGAATTGAAATCTCCTCAAGAAATTCATAGGGCGCCTCTCATCGAGCTGAACGACACGGCTTTGATGTCCCAACGGCAGGCCTCCCCCACTGATTCACCCCGGCGGAAAATAGGCTTTGCCCGTCGAATTGAAAGCCTGGCCGAACGGAAACGTTTTAAAAAAGCATTGACTTGGATGAAGATACAAAATGGCGGGTATACCGCAACGCTCATCATCTCGTCACCAACGGCCAAAGCTTTAAGGATAGGCATCGTTGTCAATAAGCTGCCATTAGAGACAGAGTTCCGTTTTTTTCAGATCGACAATGGGACCAATGAGACGTCTGCAATGTTCGTGACAGGGGAGCAGATCAATCATTTGTTGCAGCTGAACAACGCGAAAGACCCTCGCCATCCCGACTCTAAAACTTACTGGTCTCCAACTGTCGCCGGCGAGAGTATGGGCATTGAGATATATCTTCCCCCTGAGATAGGGCCAGACGATTGCGATATCGCCATTCCCTATCTCTCGCATATTGAAATTTCACCCTTTGTCGCCAGGGAAGCGTTGTTGAAAAATCAAAACTATGGTGATAGCGACCCCTGCCACAACGACGCCACCTGCTATTCCAGTTGGCTCTCTGTGAGAAATACCGTCGCGCAGGTCGTTTTTACTGAGTCAGGCGAATCCTATAGTGGGACTGGGACATTGCTGAACGACACCGATCCGAGTTCCGACAGGCCCTATTTTCTTACCGCAAATCATTGTATCGGTTCTCAAACCGTTGCATCCACGATGGAAAGCCTCTGGTTTTATGAGTCCGCCGAGTGTGATAGCACCACACGAAATGCCAATTTCACATCAAGATATGGCGGGGCGACGCTTCTTTGGACCCATGCCACAACCGCCGACAATCTTGACACCAATCAGGATGTCTCCTTTTTGGAATTAAACGAAACGCCTCCTTCAGGAGCCTATTATGCGGGTTGGAATACAGTCATCAATGCTGGCGAGGTAACGGGTATTCATCACCCGGCCGGAGACTGGAAAAAAATCTCGTTTGGGACTCAAGGAGAGAGTTATAAGTGCTATGAGTCAGAAGAGGGCTATTTTAGCTGCACCCCATCTTCGACGGGGAGTTTCCTCTCAGTCGTTTGGACCGATGGCGGCATCGAGGGGGGAAGCAGCGGTTCCGGTCTTTTCCTAAACTATGATCAACTGATCGGAATATTAAAAGGAGGAAGCGGCGAACCCTGTGGCGGGACAAGCTATTACACCAAGTTTGGCGCGGCTTATACTGCCGGTAATCTCTCACAGTGGCTTGATCCATCATCCTGCGCCTACACCGTTTCACCATCCAGCGGAACCTTCACCTCCAGCGGCGGAACGAACACGATTTCAGTGGCGGCTTCAAGCGCGACGTGCGCCTGGACATCGTCCGAGTCTCTTTCCTGGGTGAGCCTTTTCCCGACAAGCGGCACGGGAGACGGGACGATTACCGTGACTGTGACAGCGAACACGGGAGGGGCTCGCACGGGTTCGATGACAATAGCTGGGCAAACGTACACGGTAAACCAGCTTGCAAAAAGTTCCGAGACCGGTTTAACCAAGACAGAGGTCTCCCAGCTCTATGTGGCCCTCTTTGGCCGCGCATCCGAAGGAGAGGGAAATCGGTACTGGCAGTCTATCGGCCTTGCCATGACCGCGGTCGGCGATTATATGCTTGAGACCGACGCCGCAAAAAACTATTTTGGGTCCAGTCTGGACACTGACCAGGCCTTTATTGAACATATCTATCTGAATACGCTGAGTAAAACCTCATCAGACGACCCTACTGGCATCTCTTACTGGGTTGGGGAGCTTAAAAAAGGAAGCAGCCGGGGTTACATTGTGGCCACACTCGTGGGAGTGATCAAGGATTATGCCCCCGGCGGCCCCTACTATAACGCCGATGATGCTGCGACGGTCGCAGCCTACAATCAGTTTACAAACCGCGTCGAAGTTTCCGATTACATGGCGGATACGGTTGAAAATCCGCCTGCGGGCTGGGAGACATCAACAGCATTCAATACCGGCCTGATTGTCACAAATGACCCGCAAAGCGTCGTGACGGCGAAGCTGCTTGTGGACGCCATGGCTGAATAAATCGATCCGCTAGAGCCGTCCCTTGGTGATAATGGCGATGAGAAGCCAGAACCCCATAATGGCCGCGGTGAGAAACCCGATGATTCCGACAATGGAAATTCCATAAAGCATCGGCGGGGTTTTGGCCATCACGATAAGGGCGGAGCCAACGATCAAGGCGGCGATCACAATGGCGAAGGCGATCCGGTTGCTGATTTTGTCAAATGTGGAGAGCATTTTTTCAAAATAGTTGAGTTCGATGCGGATGACGAACTTTTCCTTTTTGGCGATCTGGGAGAGCTCCAGAATTTCCTTGGGGAATTGCTTGAAAAAATGAATAAATTCCGTAGCCGTAGTGAAAAAATCCGTGGCCATCCTCGTTGGAGAGAGCCGGGTGAGCAAGGTTTTTTTCGCAAAGGGCTTGGCGAACTGAATCATATCGAACTCCGGATCGAGCTTCCGGGCAACACCCTCGACCGCAGTCACCGCCTTCATCATTAAAAAAATATCCGGACGGATTCGAAGCTTGTGACGGGATACAATCTCAAGCACCTCTTCAGTGACTTTCGAGACATTAATATCTTTGAGAGATTTGTAGAGATGAGCACTCATGAAGTCCGACACATCCCGCTCCAGGAGACGACGATCCGGCGTTTCGTCGGTGTCGGTCATGGCGAGGAGAACGTTCATCGCCTTTTTGGGTTCCTTACTCACCAACGCGATGAGCAGTTCGATAAATTTATCCCGGGTTTCCTGATCCACGGAACCGACCATACCGAAGTCGATCATACAAATCACGTTCTTCGGAAGGATAAAGATGTTTCCCGGATGGGGGTCCGCATGGAAAAAACCATTTTCAAATACTTGTTTAAAGACGAAATTCGCCCCACGCTCAATGATAATTTTCCGGTCCAGTCCCGCCGCATCGAGTTTTTCGACCTCAGACACCTTAATTCCGTCGATAAACTCCATGGTGATCACCTTGCTCGTGGAAAACTCTTTATACACCTTGGGGAGATAATAATCGGTCTCTTTGATGAATGCGGCGGCCATTCGCTCGATATTCACGGCCTCAATGGTGTAGTCGAGCTCTTTTTCCAGGCTTCGCGTGAACTCCTCCACGACCTTTATCGG
>JAGVHJ010000559.1 GCA_020056645.1 Desulfobacterales bacterium | reverse complement strand
TTTGAGATTCGGCGCAATGAAAAAGATTACCTCATGACCGGTAAAGAAGCCTATGCGAAACAAACCATCGAAGCAGTGGGGAAACTTGTTTCCGCATTTGTGGAGTCCCGCATCGCCGAGCAGCATAAGGAAACAGTGAAAAAATTGACCCATGAATACCAAAACGCGTTCCATGCGCTGATCGCCATAGACAAGGAAATACAAAAGAGCATTGATGTCATGGAGCAGGTGGTTCATCAGATCAAGCCGTTAGTCGCCCATTTGGTCGATGAAAAAGTCAAATCCGCCGCCAGCCGGGTCGAAAGCACCTCCAAGAGTGCGGCCTCGATTTCGGCCATTTCTGTGGGCGTTGGCGTCATCGCCATCTTTGTGGGAGCCTTCTTCTCATTCCTGATCGCGAGCGACATGACCGGGGCTGTCCGGAAAACCGTGGACCACGCAAACCGGCTCTCAACCGGTGATTTCACGGAGATACTTCGGGAAGAGAGAACAGACGAGATGGGCCGAATCGCCGCCACCCTGAACACGCTTACTACGAATCTTTCGATGATGATCAAGGATATCAAACAGGGAACGGCGAAGCTTATGACCGGCTCATCGGGCCTCTCCGCCGTTTCAAGTCAGATGAAATCCAATTCCCATGAAACTGCGAAAAAAATCCAGCGGGTCACCCTTTCCGTGGAGGAGATGAACTCAAGCCTGCTGACAATGGCATCGGCCATGGAGGAGTCAACCACCAACACAGGCATGGTGGCGAGCGCCGCGGAAGAGATGAGCGCCACCATTGAGGAGGTTTTAAGAAATTCAGAGAAAGCGAAAAACATATCCGAAGAAGCGGTTACTAAAGCCCAGGCCGTGACAAACACCATGAATAGTCTGGGCGTTTCCGCCAAGGATATCGACACGGTGACTGCGACCATCAGTGAAATTTCGGAACAGACCAATCTCCTTGCACTCAATGCGACCATTGAGGCTGCGAGGGCGGGAGATGCGGGAAAAGGCTTCGCGGTTGTAGCCAACGAAATCAAAGAACTGGCCCGCCAGACATCCGAGGCCACGGGCAGCATCAAGGAAAAAATCTGCGAGATTCAGAAACAGGCGCTTCTCTCCATTGATCAGATTGGCATGATCACCCGTGTCATTGAAAATACAAATGATATTATTTCGTCAATCGCCGCCGCCGTGGAAGAACAATCCTCCGCCACAAAAGAGATTGCGGTCAATATCAGTCAGACCGCCACTGGCATTCAGGAGGTCAACCGGCATCTGGCCCAAAATTCCAAGGCGTCAAGCGACATCAAACAGGAGTTCAATGAAATTCACCAGGCATCGCAGGAAATCAATACCGCCAGCGCCCAGGTGAACCTGAGCGCCGGTGAAATGAAGGCCCTCGCTGACAATCTCGAACAAATGGCCGCCCGGTTCAAAGTTAAACTTTGTTAAAACCGGCTCAAATTAAGCAGAAAGGCGTATTGACAGGGAAGATTGCTCTTAGTATGTGTGAGTCCGCTTTTATGCGATTCACGGGTTTATTTATAAAATCCATGGAAACATAGTGGCGATAACTTCAAAGAACAACACAAGGAGAGTAGGATGACTAAAAGATGGGCCATTTCGATCATGATGCTATTGCTTTTCAGCCTTCCGGCATGCGATTCCGACGATAAGGGGGTTTGGAAGGGAGACTTTTACCTGAAAAACAACACCGATATGCGGAACATTTCCCGCTATTCATCGATCACAGGCGACCTCATCATCGAGCCCCAGCTGATGGATGATCCGCTTGGAGAGTTTTTCTATCTTGAACATACGGAAGATGGCAAAGCGATCGCTCCCATGCTGATGCTGAGTTTAAGCGATCTGGAAAATATCACGCGCATTGGAGGAAGTCTGATCATCCGGCATACCAGTTTCATCACCCTGGACGGACTCGAAAACATAGAAACCATCGGGAAGGATCTTGTCGTTGACCGGAATCATATTTTAAGGCGAATGGACGGACTCGCGAGCCTCACCTCCGTGGGCGGCTCCGTGGCCATCTCCAAAAACGGAACCCTCTTTTCCCTTGGAATGGATCAGCTTAGCGCCATCGGAAACGACTTGATGGTTGACGACAACCCGTTCCTCCCTGTTTCAGAAATGGAACGTCTCGTGGAACAGATCGGCGAGGAAAACATCGGGGGGGAAATCACGTTTCAATAGAAAACGACATGGCCTCACACGCATCGCCAGACCCATTTTTGTAAAGGCGTCCCATCGCGGACGCCTTTACCGTTATGGATGAATGGTGGGATTCCTCTCTATACGTTTCATCGACATCATAAAAAAAATCACTTTGACATATGCCCATGCCCTCTATATGACCTTTTTTGAATAATGAGGATATCAATGGGCCGATGGCCAGGGAAAAACCATGCCGACTGAAAAAAAAATATATTTAACCCGCACCGTCTCAAGCGCCGGTTGAGCGTCCAAACTGGCGCCAGGGGACCTGGACAAGGCATTGTGCGGAATCGCGTTTCCCACGGACGAGAATGTTATCGTGGGGCTTGAAAAAGCGGACGACGCCGGGGTTTATAAAATCACCGACGATATCGCCCTGATTCAGACCGTGGATTTTTTCACGCCCGTTGTGGACGACCCCTACTGGTTCGGCAGAATCGCTGCGGCAAACGCACTGAGCGATGTATACGCCATGGGGGGAACACCCAAAACCGCCATGAACCTCGTGGCCTTTCCCGTAAAAACCATGGCCCTCTCCGTGCTTCGCGACATCATCCAAGGCGGCGTGGATACTCTGAAAGAGGCCGGAGTGGTCCTGATCGGCGGTCACTCCATAGAAGACAGTGAACTGAAATACGGTCTCTCCGTCACTGGCGTGATTCACCCGGACCGGGTTCTAACCAAACACGGCCTAAAACCCGGAGACAGATTGATCCTCACCAAACCGCTGGGCACTGGAATCGTGAATACCGCCATAAAAGGCGGTCTCGCCCCGGATGAGCTAGTAGATCGGGTCACCCGGCTCATGGCCTCCCTGAACAAAAAGGCCGCGGAACTCCTCTCCGGTTATTCCGTTCATGCCTGCACGGATATCACGGGCTTCGGTTTCCTGGGCCACCTTGCTGAAATGATCGCTGGAAGCCCTGTTGGGGCCGTGATTTATCCGGAGAAAATACCGGTCATTCCAGGGGCGGAAGAGTTCGCGGCCATGGGTCTGATCCCCGGAGGCGCATACAAAAACCGGGAATTCAGGGAATCCATGATCCGTTTTTCAGATCGAACCGGTAGGGAGCTCCAGGATATCCTCTTCGACCCCCAGACCTCGGGCGGGCTTCTCTTCGGGGTTCCCGAAGAGGAGGCGGAATCGATCCTCGCCCGACTCAAGGAAAACCAGATGGCGTCGGCAAGCATCGTCGGATATATCACGGCGGACCATCAGGGAACGATCCGTGTCTGATTTAGAAACCGCTAAAGATGACACAACGCTTCTTTCTAAAAGCGGCCCCCATAATGTGTTGGTCGACCTTTTCAAAAGGTTGGCTCCCGGCAGGGCCGATCAAGGCGAAAAACCATTGTGAGCCGAAAATAACCAAGACAAAGTCAAATTGGATACATTGGTATTTTCCAAATCCCTAAGAAGCCATCGCATAAAGGAGAAATGAAAATATGACAACCATTGATGCAAGGGGCCTTGCCTGCCCCGGTCCCGTACTTAAGACCAAGGAGGTCATCGACCGGGAGAATCCGGCAATGATCCAAATTATCGTCGACAACGACGCGGCCAGACAAAATGTCTCCCGCTTTCTCTCCTCCCGGAACTTCCAGGCATCCCATACTCTTCAAGGAAACGATAGGGTCATTACCGGAACCCAGGCCATGGGAGGGAAAGAGGCGGATAGGCCCCAATCCTCCCCCAAAGAGGCCGCCCTCCCCACGGAAGCGCCGCGAATTCTTGTCATGATCACGGCAAATCGGATCGGCCACGGCGATGACCTGCTGGGAGAGAAGCTCATGAAAAGCTTCCTTGCCACCCTGAAAGAGATGGGCCGAAGCCTCTGGCGGCTTGTTTTCCTGAACAGCGGGGTCAAGCTCACCATCGAAGGGTCCGAATCCCTTCCCGCGTTAAGAGAACTGGAAAAAGAGGGCATCCACATCCTTGTCTGCGGAACCTGCCTGGACCACTTCCATCTTCTCGAAAAAAAACAGGTGGGAGAAACCACCAACATGCTCGATATCATGACCTCCCTTGAGCTTGCGGAGAAGATCATCAATCTTTGATGAGCCCCATCACCTTGATCTTGATTTCGGGTTTTAAATCATGGATTCGGATATCGACGACTGGGTGTGTATCGAGGCGAACCGATTATCCGATGAAACAAATTGAAAAACAATAAAATTCGGATGAGCGGGCTGGACTCTTTGAGGATG
>JAGVHJ010000131.1 GCA_020056645.1 Desulfobacterales bacterium | reverse complement strand
TCATGGCGTGTCATTTTCCGGAGCCCCGGAGAGCGGACACCAGGCCCACGGCCAAGGGAATGAAGTGGAATCGGTTGCGAGTTCCGGCCATTCGGACGATATGGGAGAGATGATTCGTGAAGGCCGGGTCGATGGTTATGGCTTCATGTATCATCTGATCACCATGCCCGTCCAGGCCAAAGGCGCGCCGGCGATGGCGGCTACCCACCATCTGATGGTTTACATCTCAACCCCCGATGGAAAACCGGCTGATTCGGGTACGGTGGGGTATCTGATCAAGGGGCCGGAAGGCGAGATCCAGCAAAAAATGGCGATGGCCATGGGCGGCGGGTTCGGAGCCGATGTGACCCTGGCGGGGAAGGGGAGTTACGCCGTTAAAACAAAGGCCGTGATCAATGGCAGGACTCTGATCGATGATTTCATTTACAAGGCCGAATAGTTCCACGGGTATTCCCGTTACGATTCTATTTCTGATGATTCTCTTGTGCGCCAATCCACTTTTGGCCGAACCCATGGACATTGCCTTCCTCCAGCGTCTGGCCCTCAAGAACAATCCGAAAATCAAGGCCATGGAGAGCGAGGTCCGCATGGCGGCCCATCGGATCGAAGAGAGCCGCTCCCTGGAAGACATAAAACTCACCTTCGCCGTCAACAGCCTCCCTCTCGACACCTTTTCGTTCCGCGATGAAGATATGACCTCCAAGGAGATAGGCCTCTCCCAGATGATCCCCCTCTGGGGTAAGCTTGCCATCAGGGAGAGAATCGCCGAGCTGGACCGCCTCAAGCGGTTTGAGGCCTTGCGAAAAGAGCGCATCAGCATGTCCCACCAGTTGCGGCAAAGCGTTTACGAGATGCGCGGCGCGCTCGCTTCCAAGGCGTTGCTGACACAGATCCAGTCCCAGTTGGGCCTTCTCATCAACAGTGAAACCGCCCTCTCCAAAACCGGCATGGGAACCCTTTCCGGCGTCATCAACGCCAACATCGAATCGATCATTGTCGATGAGAAACAGCTGGATCTTGATCAGAAGGTTGAAACTCTCCGGGCGCGGATCACCTATTTTACCGGAGCCGATGTGAAGGAGCCCCCGTCTATTTCAGCGACGCTGTTGAAGGAGATTCCGGCCGAAACGGTAAAGGCGGGCATCAAGGAAAACCCGGAGCTGAAAATGGCCTCCTATGATACCCTGATGAGCCGGGAAGAGATGCGGCTCAGGGAAAAAGAGTATTATCCTGACATGGAGGCCGGTATATCCTACATGCAGCGGGACAACACCTCGTCCGTCAAAAGAGCCGACATGGTTTCAGCCATGGTCTCCTTTAACATCCCGGTGTGGGTAAAAGGAAAAAAGGCCGGGGTCGAAGAGATGAAAAGCAAAAAAGAGTCAAATGAACAGACATTCAAAGACAAAATGAACGACTTGGAACAACAGGCGAAAATTCTCATGGCAGATATGGAAAAATCGCGGAAGATCCATGGTCTCTATTCGGGAAGAGTCATTCCCCAGGCGGAGCTTGAGTTTGAAAGCGCCCTTGCCAGTTATCGAACCAGCGGCGGTCTTGTTACCGTGATCGAAAAACTAAAAGCGCTTTTGGCGTTTCAAAATGAATTGGTCACCTCTGAAACATCCTATCTGGTTTCCTGTTCCGAGCTTTCGGCGCTGATTGGAATCGAGGTGGTTGAATGAAACAGAACTATTTTTTCATGGTGGTGGCGGCCCTGTGCCTAATTTTTGGCGGCGCCTTTCTGATGAAAGAGCGCTTTTATTCAGGCACGGACGGAAGGAAACGTGTTTCATACACCTGCCCCATGCATCCCCAGATCGTTCAGGACTCCCCAGGAAGTTGCCCCATATGCGGCATGGATCTCGTTTTGGTTGAAGAAAATAAGGAGCCCAAAAGCGATCATGCGGATCACCCAGAAAAAGAGGCTCCTGTCAACACGGAGGTGACGGCGGAATCGTTCTTCAAGGAGGAGCTTCAAAAAGAGGGAACCCCCTTTCACCTTTCCAAAGAGAAGGTGGAGATGCTGAAGGTTGCTTTTTTTCAGGTATCTAAAAGAAAAATTCAAAAAGAGATCCGGAGTTCCGTAAGAATCACGCCCGACGAAAGAAGGCTCTATCGCATTTCCACCAAGGTGAGCGGCTGGATCGAAAAGCTTTATGTCAATCAAACTGGCCAGCCTGTGGAAAAAGGGGACCCGCTTTTTTCCGTTTACAGTCCGGATCTGGTATCGGCCCAGTATGAATACCTCTCCGCAAGGGAATCGGAAAAAAAACTTTTATCGGCCCAGGACCCCATCCTTGAAAACGTGAGGGAGATCCGGAAGGCGGCTTATGACAAGCTGAGGCTCTACGATATGAGCGACCGGCAGATCAAGGAGCTTGAAGAAAAATCAGGAAAACCCGCTCGGGAAACGATCATTTTTTCGCCCGCCACCGGCTTTGTGACGGAAAAAACGGTTCTGGAAGGCCAGCAGATCATGCCGAACGACTCCCTGGCCGTCATCGCCGATATCTCCCATGTGTGGGGAGAGGCGGATATCTATGAGGCCGATATGCCCTATGTGACGGTCGGCATGCCGGTTTCTATCTCTCTTTCCTACCTTCAGGGTAAAACCTTCAAGGGAGAGATCGGATTTCTCTATCCCTTCCTTGACCCCCAAACCCGGACTCTTAAGGCAAGAATTGAGATTCCAAACCCCGGTAACACCCTGAAACCCGATATGTATGCGGAAGCGAAGATGGTTTACTCGGTGAGCCAACAGATCGCCGTGCCTGAACAGGCGATCATGCGGACCGGAACAACCGATTATGTGTTTGTTAAAGGGGCAGAGGATACGGTTTTCAAGAGGGAGGTGCAACTGGGAATCCGAAGCTCGGATGGCTATTTTGAAGTCACATCAGGTCTTCTGGAAGGGGAAGCGGTGGTCGCCTCGGCCAATTTTCTGGTCGATTCCGAATCGTCGCTGAAAGAGGCCTTTCGGGCCGCGAAAGAAAGCCATGCACATTAGGTAGTATTTGATCTCAGTGATGTCCGGTTAGGTTTTTGCAAGTGACAATGGTGTTCCCTGCTCTTTGAAAATTCTGTTTTCGGCCTTGTCGATATCCCTCCTGCCGTTAAAC
>JAGVHJ010000173.1 GCA_020056645.1 Desulfobacterales bacterium | reverse complement strand
CTCAGGCGGCCGCTCCATGTCCAGGTGACGGTATTGTCGATTATTGTGGCCCCGCTTCTCAGCGGCCAGTTCATCGGCTCTGACGGACCGCTGGTTCCAGCAATTGTACACTGGTAGTAATACCCGTTAAAGTTTGTGGGAATCACATAACTGGTATTGGTGTAAGCCGTCCCGTTTCGCCATTTCGGATAGACGTTGTAGTCTGCAGTGATGTTCTCCATGACCCGTTGCAGGGCCGCAGAGCTATTGAGCCGTGTAATGGGTGTAACGCTTTCCGAAAAGGCTTTCCCGAAATACATATAGATCATGGTCGCGAGCACAGCGGTGACCGTCAGCGTGATGATGATCTCAAGCAGCGTGAAGCCGCGTGCGTATCCGAATAATCGGCGCCTCATGGAATGTATCCCGTATTTCTTGTGATTGTGATGGGGCTCGTTTCTGTTCCCTGGGAAAGTGTTATGGTTAAAGTTGACGTTCCCGGAGACCCCCATTCATCAAAATTGATTGTTGTGCCCACGCCAGATGTGGTTACGCCACCTATAAAAGTATGCGTTTGGGGAGCCGGTGATATTCCCGGCGCTTCACCGGGAAGTATGTTGTTATTAGGTGGCGCGTTGTTTTTGTACAGGATATAGGAACCGGCATCAGGTATGTAAATCCCCCAAGGTACGGTATCGTTCATGGCCTTGATCTGGGCGTAACGCAGGTGGGATTTCAGTATTTCCGCCTGGGTGATCAGGTCGTTACTGCCTGGGGTCGCACGGGCAAAAATGAAGGAAGAAATGATCGCCATAACAATCAAGACCACAACCATCTCGATCATGGTGAATCCCCGGCGATGGATATGGGTTTTATAGATCCGTTTCATGGTCCAAAGGGGAGGATGCGAATAGCCTCATGCCATAGCAAGTTCTTTTTCTTCCGCCCTCCATACAGCATACGAAAGTGATTCGAAAACATCTTCACTCTCAAGATAAGGATATTCTCACCTTGCCCTCGAACCAAATACCATAACACCCTTGACCGGAACTTTACTGACAACAAGCTCCTTGAATTTCATGGCCATTGCAAGATCTTTCGCATCCATAAAATCTCCTTGAACTTTAACCGAGAGGATTAGTTGTTCTTGCTTTCCGCAATAAAGGCCTTGACGCCTCGCAGGAATTCTTCAGCCATCCGCAGATATTCAGCAGCATCGTCATTAGTAAACCGGACAAATTCCTTGTAGTCCGATTCCTGACGAGCATCAAAAATCCGATGGAGCATCCGGGAGTACTCTCTTCCCATCTTACCGGCGTGGACGATTGACTTGTCGAAGATGGAAATGATGCCAGAGTGTTTGGAGGTCTTGTACTCGACGTTTTCATGGATGAAAAGGGCAATGATTCCGTAGAATATGGCGTAGTACGCCCGGTTGACCACAGAGCGAGTGCTGATGCCACTCTCCAGCATCTTGCGGGTGTCCGTCAAGGTTTCTTCGGCTTCGTTCATACGGTATATGAACAGGGTTTCCCGATCGGTCATATCTGCGCACCCTCTTCTTTAATGACTCTGACGATGGGCGATGATCGGAGCGGCGAATTTTCCAATTCATCCCGGGTGAAGATCAGGGGAGAAATAACCATAAAGTTTTCAAAACCGACTTCCCATGCTGCATCCTGAACACGTTCCTTCAGATCCTTGTCCAGGGTTTCCACCTCAATAAAAACATCCATATCCGAATCCTCCATGGCGTCCCCCCGCGACCGCGAGCCAAATACAGAGAAATCAACAAGTTGTACAAACACTGCCAAACGGTTTTTCAATTCGAGTGCGACGCCTCTGTCTTTATCTTGCATGATGTTCTCTCTGCTGTTGTCTGTGTCAACATCTTACCGCCGTTTAATCTTGCTTGCAAGTGGAACATCGTGCGGGAAAAATCTCTGCGTTCATTATGCCACGGAAAGCAAAATGGTTAAACGGGCCCAACAAGTAAAATGGCAAGGCAAGGCCTGCCCCCCAGTTTTTCTAAATAATTCTTGACATTAAGATCATAAAGATCAATATGGAATAAACAATTCCATTTTGAGGCGCATTATGGAAACAGTCCCCCGATTTTTTACTCCTCCTGGAGAAAGTTTCTTTCTCTTCGGTCCCCGAGGAACGGGGAAAACGACCTTCATGAAACAACGCTTTCCGGACGCCTGCTATATTGATCTGCTCGATCCCGAATTGATACGTTCGTTTTCAGCGAAACCGGAGCGCTTTGTCGAGGTCGTTCGCGGTCAGGGAGAGCGGAAATGCTTCGTGATCGATGAAATCCAGAAGGTTCCGGAGCTGCTCACCGTCATCCACCGGCTCATTGAGGAAAAGCGCGGCTATACCTTCATCCTGACCGGTTCCAGTGCGCGAAAGCTGAAAAGAGCCGGCATAGATCTGTTGGGAGGCCGGGCGTTGCTGCGGTCCATGCACCCTTTCCTGGCATCAGAACTTGGAGAACGCTTCCATCTCGAGGAGGCGCTGCAACAGGGTCTGCTTCCTCTTGTCTATTCCTCGTTGAACCCGGGTGACACATTGCGCTCCTATGCCGCCCTCTATTTGAGGGAAGAGGTCCAGATGGAAGGATTTGTGAGGAATATCGGAAATTTCTCCCGTTTTTTAGAGGCGATCAGCTTTTCCCATGCCTCCCTACTTAACTTGAGTAACGTCGCCCGGGAATGCATGGTTGAGAGAAAAGTCGTGGAGGGATATACCGGCATCCTGGAGGATATTCTCCTCGGTTACCGCCTGCCTGTATTTACCCGCAGGGCAAAGCGTGGACTTGCCGTGCATCCAAAATTCTACCTGTTCGATACGGGGGTTTTCAGATCCCTGCGGCCAAGGGGACCTCTTGATATGCCTGAAGAGATGGAAGGGCAAGCCCTGGAAGGGCTTGTGGCGCAGCACCTGAGGGCCTGGCTTGCCTATTCGCAGGAAAAAAGTGATCTCTCTTTCTGGAGAACACGCTCAGGCGTCGAAGTCGATTTTATCGTTTATGGCCCTTCGGGATTGTGGGCGCTGGAGGTAAAAAATACAACGATGATCAGACCGACCGATCTGAGAGGCCTGAAATCATTCCGGGACGAGTATCGGGAGAGCAGGGCGATCTTTCTCTACCGCGGCAGTGAGCGGAGAATGGTGGGGGAAATCCTCTGCCTGCCCTGCGCAGATTTTCTTCTCAATCTCCATCCCGACAAAACGATTGACGATGCGTGCCGTGTTTCAGGCGCCTTGACGAACCGGGCGGCTTTCAGGGAAAACTGACGACACGCAAATACGCCTCGATAGTAAAGGTCAGTCCTGCAACCGCTTACAGGGAACTGGATCAGCTCCACGCAATGGGAGTTCTCAAACGGACCGGAAAAGGGCGGTCCGTTGCATACGAGATCCTCATGCCCGGCCATGACCGGTAGAGGACAGGTTTTTCGTTCTCGGATCTTAAAGTGAACAAGGTGAGCATTGAAAATATTACTTATCAATCCTCCGGCAAGACAACGGGAATACCAGAGTATTGTCGTCCCTCCGCTGGGTCTGCTTTATGTGGCTACCCATCTGAAGAATGCCGGGTACGATGTCCGGATCAAGGATGCCTTTGCCGAAGGCATGGATTGGGATGCTTATACAAAATATATTGAAGCTGAAAAACCGGATATTTTGGGTATCGGCGGAATGACGCCCGTCATCGATACATCCTTCAAGGCGATCAAAATCGCCCGCCGTCACGTCCGGCATATCATCATGGGCGGTCCTCACCTTTCTCTATACAGGCATCAGATATTTGCTCAATGTCCCGAAGTCGACTTCGGTGTCGCGGGTGAGGGGGAAGAGACCGCTGTAGCCTTGATCAAAGCCCTGGATAATGGATCGTCACCGGATGGGTTGGAAGGCGTCATCACCAGAACCATGAGTAACCCGGATCGGAAAACGATGTCCGATATTGACGCTTTGCCGCTTCCGGACAGAAGCATGATTCCCAATCACCTGTACCGGTATCCGTTAGCGATGCATCGTCCCGTCACGACGGTGTTCTCTTCGCGGGGATGCCCATACGGATGCACCTTCTGCGATAAATCGACATTTGGCTCCACCTGGCGCGCCCGCAGCGTTGACGACGTTCTTGCGGAGATTGACGAAATTATCCATCGCTACCGAATAAAATCCCTTATCTTTTATGATGATCTTTTTACGCTTAAGAAGGAAAGAGTGGTGGGGATATGCGAGGAAATCTTGAGGCGGGGATATAAGCTGGACTGGAAATGCGAGGGCAGGGTCAATCTGGCGGATCTTGAGGTCCTGAGACTCATGCGGCGCGCCGGTTGCTCGATGATCGCCTATGGCGTGGAAAGCGCAAACCAGAATGGGCGAGATTATTTGAATAAAAATATGTCGGTGGATCAGATCGAAAATGCTTTTGAATTGACCGCACAGGCCGGCATCAGGACAATGGCCTACTTCATTCTCGGGATTCCGGTAGAAACGTATGAAGATGAAT
>JAGVHJ010000102.1 GCA_020056645.1 Desulfobacterales bacterium | reverse complement strand
TCCATGCCACCCTTGAAGCCTTGATTTTAAAGGATCTATTTAAAAAGAAGACCGCAAAACCTCCAATTTTTGGCCTACAAAAATCAAACCCAAGTTTTTGATGAGCGTGTTTATTCATGATGGTAAGGCACAAGGGGAGATTTTTTTTCTTTTTGAGTTTTACGAGGATAGCATTTTCGGACACGACAATCTCGCCGCTGTTAACAATGAATTGCTCATGAATCCGGATATATAGTCGACGAGGTGACCAACGAAGGTAGCGCTTTGAATGCGAATTGGAATAAGGCTCTTTTTTTACACCGGGTCATGGCGATCCGACCTTCCCTGACCCGGCGGTTTTTTATTTTTTTTGGATTTATGCCTCTTGCGCCAGAAGGGCCGCGCCCAGGGCCCCGTTGATTTGGGGGTCCAGGTCGGTGATCGTTTTGATCGCGGTTCCCATGCTCTGGCAAAGGGCGTTGAAAACGCCGATGTTTTTGGCGACGCCTCCGGTCATCACCACGTCGTTTTCAATGGTGAGGGAGCGGGCTTGGGAGCAGACGCGGTTGGCCATGGCCCGGAACAGTGCGTTTAAGATATCCCCCGGATCCTTTTCCTCGTTCACTAGGGAGACCACCTCTGTCTCGGCAAATATCACACATTGGTTGGAAATGTTGAGCCGCTCTTTGCAGGTGTTCCCGACAGATCCAATCTCTTCCAGGCTGAGGTTCAGGGAGTCGGCCATGATTTCCAAAAACCGGCCGGTTCCCGCAGCGCACTTGTCGTTATAACTGTATTGAACGACCTTTCCGTTGCTGTCGAGTTTGATCACCTTGGAGTCTTGGCCGCCGATGTCGATGATGGTTCTTGCTGTTGGATGGTGGAAAAAAGCGCCCCTGGCGTGGCAGACGATTTCCGATTCAAGGCGTGAGACAAAGGGAATCTGCTGCTGGCCGTAGCCGGTGCCCACGATGGCTTTGATACGGTCACGGGAGAGGCCTGCATTTTTGAGGCAGAGGGCCATGACATCTTCCGCAGATACAATCGGGTCCAGACGGGCCGGGATCACAGCGGAAGCGAGGATGCTCTTGTTTTCGATGATGACGGCCTTGGCCGTGGTGGAACCTAAATCGCAACCGGCTGTAATCATGATTGAGCGCCTCCTTTTTTTGTCTGTTCGTGGGCGAAGAGGGCCGCGCCCAGCGCGCCCATGAGCTGGGGATCTATCTGACGGATCTCTTTGATCCTTTTCCCCATGATTCTTCCAAGGGCGTGAACCACCCCTTTGTTTTTCGCCACGCCGCCCGTCATGCAGATATCGTTTTCAAGTCCCAGGGCGTTCGCCAGCATAGAGACCCGGTTGGCCATGGCCACATTGATTCCGGCGCAGACGTCTGCGGCGGGACGCCGCGCATTGATGTGTTTGATCACGTCAGCCTGGGCCCAAACCGTGCATATGGAGGCGAGTGTGATGGGATTTTTGGCGATTAGAGAGCGTTCACCCAGCTCGGAGACCGAAATGTTCATGACCTTGGCCATCACATCAAGGAAACGGCCCGTGCCGGAGGCGCACTTATCGTTTGTGATAAATTTTACCAGATTTCCCTTGGCGTCAAGCTTGATCACCTTGCAATCCTGACCCCCGATATCGATGATGCTCCGGACCGAAGGGATGAGAAACTGAGCGCCCTTTCCATGGCACGAGATTTCGGAAACGCTTTCGGTGACAAAGGGTATTTTTTCCCTGCCATAACCGGTTCCCACACACCAGGTGATATCGTTCATGGTGAGCTTCGCCTGGGAAAGGGCCTCGTCCATGGCTTTTTTTGCCGATTCGGCGGGTTTGGGTCCGGAACGGACAATGGCCGTGGCGACCACGCGCCGCCGTTCCATGATGACCGCCTTTGCGGCCAAGGAGCCCACATCGCATCCTGCAACAATTGTCATAATAACCCCCTGATTTTGAAAAATTCATCCAGCCTCATGGCCGTGGTGTCCCAATTTTCCACCCGTGCGTCAAAAGAATCCGCGTAAACAATATGGGTGGGAATGCCATTCTTTTCAAGATCCCGCGCGATCAGCTTCACGTTGGACCAGGTGTTCCGGCATCCGGGAGTTCCGTTGTAAATGCAGCAGTCCGCCTTGTAGAGCTTGGCCAGAAAGAGAGAGTCATCGAACCACATGTGGGGGGCGTCGTAGGGGCCCCGGATGGTTCGGCTCATGGGCATGCGGGCGCCGATATCCGCCAGCGAGTCGATCATGGTGTCGAGATTGGTCGTGTCGATGGTGTAACAAGTCCCCAACGTTTTTGTCCGGTAAGGCGCGTTGTCCGGAAAGAACCGGGAGAGCATGTTGCCCATATGGGAAACCTGATTTTTATGTAGCCACTGATACATGCCTGCGTTATATGAATAATTGTCGATGTAGAAGAAGAAGGCCCTGCATTTCTCCGGCGCGCCGAGGCCGGAGACCCCCTTTTTCGCGTTCTCCTTGACAACATCCACCATCTCCTGAAGCAACCGGGTATATTTTTTTGCACCGGTCATGGTATAACGGCACGCGTAGAGCATCATGTTGAAGAGGCCCGGCACCGGGTTCGGCACCAGCCGCTGCATATCCTCCAGTTCATTGGTCAGCTCATCCTGGATTTTTTTCTCTTCAAGAAGCTCGCGGAGGCGGTCGATGTCGAAAGAGCCTCCTCCCTGATCTTCAATGAATTTGATCAAGGCCCTGAAATCTTTTCGGTGGTATTGGGTCACATCGTCGGGCAAGAGTTCGGAGGGATAGTCCAATCCATAGAAGGGTTTTTTTAAGTATTGGGCCGCAAAGGCGTAAGCATTCCCGTTGGTGTCGCAGACGCCGCCCATGTTGATGGCCACCATGTCGATGTCAATGCCAGCGCCGGCAAGGTAAGCCCCCATGGAGCCTCTCTGGGAGGAACAGCCGGTTTCCGAAAACCCAACCTCCGTGCAAAAATCCATGAAATCGAATGATCCCCGTTTCCAGAGGAAGGAGGTGATGACCGTTCCCACTTCAAGGGTCACAGGCGCAAGGTTTCCGAAAGCGTAGAAAATCGTCGGGTCAAAGCAGAAGGTGGTCATGACCACCTTTTTCCCCTTCTCTTTCGCTTCCACTATATTTGTATAGTAGTCGCTCATCAGTTCAAGAAAGGTTTCGGCGGGCTTTCCCAGAGACAAGAGGGGGCCCATGAGACCACTCACATAAGGAATGCTTTTGAGGAGGATGGCCCGTTCCTTTTCCGTCGAGCGCACCACTTTTTTTGCGATGTCAAAGGTCTTTGCGAAGAGGTGGTCCATGGCGTATTCTTTGAGTTCAGGGCGCACGGTTTTGCTCCTTACTTAAGGTTTAATTGTTCGAGAAAGGCGTCGAACCTCATGCGGAGGCGGCCTTTTTCAGTGAGGGTTCCATACTCCTTTTCAATCCGGAGGGAGGGAATACCCATTTTTTCCAGGTCCGGCTCCAGGAGCCCATTTTCCGATCCGTGGAGATCGCAGAAACGGATGTTTTGCATGATGACGCCCTGGGCGTGCGAGCGCTTCACCATGTCGACAAGGGTGTCGCGGCGCATGGTGTAATAGCCGAAC
>JAGVHJ010000180.1 GCA_020056645.1 Desulfobacterales bacterium | reverse complement strand
TCCCTCTTTCATCTCCTTTAGAATCAGGTCCAATCTTTTCCTATCCTCTTGCGGAATTGCGTTTTCAAACCCATGAAACGAAGACAATCCCACCTCGCCATAGAAGTTCCCTGGCGGGAGTCTCTTTTCCGACGCCAGCCGGACGAGCGCTTCCACGGCTTCCGGAATCTTCTTCAAGGCGCAGGAAACGAGACAGGGCCTTGCGCCCTGAAGGGTCAACCACTGGTCCGTGTCGACCCCGATACAGAAACATCCCTTATGGGAGGCGGTTTCGAGAAGGGCTCCGTTCCCTGTCAATCCGCCTGCGCCAAACACCACATCGGCCCCTTGAAGAATAGCCTGTTTCGCCGTTTCAGCCCCCCATCCCGGATCGGTGAAGGCAACGTCAAACCCGCCAGGGTGGTAGGAGGAAATAATCCGGACGCTGGGATTCACATGGCGCGCCCCCTTCTCAAATCCGGTCTTAAAAGCAACGATGGGCGGAATCATGTCGGTTGCAAAGACAGCGGCGATGATGTTGGACCGGGTGAGCAATCCCGCAAGAAGACCCGCTTCGAATCCGGCCTGATCCTCCCTGAAGACTAAACCGGCCACATTTTTCAAGGGTTCCCTCTGGAACTGGTCCACGCCGATGAATTGTATGTCAGGGTAGACAGTCGCCGCGTTCCGGGTGGCTTCGGTCAGACCGAACCCCACGGTTACGATCACATCATACTTGTTTTTCGCAAAAAGAGAGATGTTGGCCATGTAGTCCTTGGCGTCCCGGGTTTCAATATATTTGGTTCCGGCCCCCAGTGTGAGAGCCGCCCTCTTGACTCCTTCCCATGCGGACTCGTTAAACGATTTGTCGTCGATGACGCCCACATCCGTTACAAGGCCCACGGAAAAGGAAAAAGCGGAAACCGGTAAAAAGAGACCTTGAATCATCAAAAGCGCCGCCACCCATATCCCCTGTTTCAGTCTCATTGCAATGCTCCTGTTACATCGTGACGCCATATGGTTTGTTCTTGCAACTATTTTGTTCATCGATTAATTATTGAAACTGTGTTTTGTCCGTTCCATTCATCAACCGTTATTAGCACAAGGAAAAAATATGGCAAAAGATATCAGGGAAAAGGTGAAAAATTTTTTAGCGGAAAAAGAGATCCCGGTTTTTGGCGTAGCCTCTGCGGAAAGCCTGAATAGGAAAGCCCCGGAAGGGTTCAGACCCATGGACATGTTAAAAAACGCGAAAAGTGTTCTTGTTCTGGGAAAACCCCTTCCACTCGGGGTTTTTCATACCCCCAACGCCATGAAAAATAAGTTCTACACCCAAGCCTTTTCGACCTATTATAAAATGATGGACAACGCCACCGTATCGCTTGCCCTCATGATCGAGGAGAACGGAGTTCTCTCCATTCCTGTTCCCGCATACAGCCCGATCACCTTTCACCAAGGCGAACCCAGGGGGCTCCTGAGTTTGAAGCATGCCGCAGTGGAAGCAGGCATCGGCGTCATGGGGAAAAACTCCCTGCTCATTCATCCCCGGTATGGCAACATCCTTCGCCTGGGCGCCCTTGTCACAGAGATGGAGTGGGAAGAAGAAACGCCTGTTTTTGATAGGGATCTCTGTCCTTCGGATTGCCATATGTGCGAACGGGTATGCCCGGTTTCGGCCATTGACAATGGAAAAATCGACAAGATGAAATGCATGGGAAACTGCATCAGCCATGTTTTCATCCCCCCGAAGAGACTCCTTTCCCCCATGAAATGGGCCCTTAAAAAAAGCCGGATCCTTTCGAACCTGATGGATGTGTTTGTCTATAACTTTTTTGAGTCGTATGGCATCAACTGTCTGGCTTGCCTCAAGGCCTGCAGGCGTTTTCCGAAACAAGCGTAGATCGCGGTCCGAAAGATCCGGGGGCGGCTTCTTTTTTACAATGCATCCCCAAAGATTCAAGCCCCCTTTGGCTTTAATTAAAAATAGGGATTCGACTCCATGAGCATCATAGAAAAAGCGAATATTCTAAAGAATATGAGAATGGCCGTCAAACTTTCCGGCGGTTTTGGACTGGTTCTTATTTTACTCCTCACGGTGGTGATCATTTCCGTCATTTCCAATAGCAGAACGGTTTCAGGGTTCAAGCATCTGATCGATACGGATGAGGCCATTCTGATCCATGCGCTTACCGTCAAGAGCCTCTCTCTCGAATGTCGCAGAAACGAAAAAGAGTTTCTGATTCAAAAAGATCAGACCTATGCGGAAAACCTTCGCGCCGCCGCCTTTGAGTTGAAGAGAGAGGCCCAGGCCATCTCCACGATTTCAAACTCCATCGGAAACAGAGACTCCTCGGAACAGGCCTCCAAGATCATTTCATACATGGATGCATATCTGAATCGTTTCAAGGAGATGTCATCCCTCATGGAAAAAAAAGGATTGGATCTCTCCTCCGGTCTTCTCGGAAAATTCGTTACCCTTTCAGAACAATTATCGGCGGATCTCTCCGGCCATCAGATTGATGATCTTTATATCGCCCACCTCTCCCTGAGGCGGCATGAAAAAAACTATATCTTTACCCATTCGGAAGAGGACCGTACCGATTTTCTCGACGCCATGGCCGCTTATCTAAAACGCATTGAAGCGTCGACGATTGAAACAGAAGAAAAAGAGATTCAGAAAAAAATCTTTTCCGAATATAAAATAGAGGTTGATAATTACATCAAAGACCCCGCCGAGGAGACCCACCAGAAAATCAGGCCTCTGGCCCAGGCCCTGGAAGCTTCCCTTGA
>JAGVHJ010000577.1 GCA_020056645.1 Desulfobacterales bacterium | reverse complement strand
TCTTCAAGTTTTTAGGAAATTTGTTCAAATCCAAGGCGGAAAAAAATTTTGACCGCAGGAATACATGAGGTATTTCGAGGATCAAAATTTTTTCCCAACCCCGGAGTTGGGAAAATTAACAAAAACTTGAACATCGAGTACAAGAGAATAACAAAAGGGTAATCTTTTTGCTACCACGAAGAAGATTACCCTTGTTTATAACCGCTAAAACCGCTTATTTTTTAGCCTTAGGATGGCACTCGTCACATTTGGTGGGTGAGGGACCACCGGTTTTCTTTCCGGTCTTTTTCTCATTGGCGGTCTTATGGCACTCGATGCAGTTATCGTGGATCGCATCCGCATGGAACTCTCTTTTCTCTTTGTCGGTCAGCTTCTTATCTTTGGTGGATTTCGCTTTGCCGGGGTTCTTGTGGCACTCGATACAATTCTGGACATTGTCTCCGGCTTTGAGTTCCGTTAAAGGCTTATTGTCTTTGTCGTGATGGCACTCACCGCAGGTGGCCTTGTATTCGTCCACATGTTTTTTGTGGGTAAAGGTGACAATCGCCTTGGTGTGTTTTTCGTAGGCAGGATTGTTCATGATGATCTCGTCCTTTACCTCGGTGCCGGCGTGCAGGGCGGTTGCGGCGACGCCACCCATTACCGCCAGGGCGGCTGCAACTACAATCAGTTTGGTGTTAAACAGCTTCATGGAATAATACCCTCCTCTAAAAAAGATTGATAAAAAGTTAAATAAACCCTTAATACATTGGATAACAACATCTTATTTTCGCCCAAGTCAGCGAACCATTGTTAATTGGGGAAATCCCTCTCTATTAATCATTTTTTTTGAGTGTTGACAAGAGATAATTGAACTTTGAATACCGGATGGCCCTATCGGTATGGATTGTCTCATACTGGTTTTTTCTCGGCTTCCGGGTTTGCCGCTTTTCCTTCCGTGGCGGCTTCTCCCTGCTCTTCCTCCTCCACAACCGCCTTCTTTTTTCCAAAGATAAAGGCGCCGACGATGCTTATTTCGTAAAGCAGCATCAGGGGAAGGGCCATCATGAGTTGGGTGAAAACATCGGGGCCGGGGGTCAAAATCGCGGCTGCTATGAAAATGAGAAGGACGGCGTATTTCCGGTTTCTTTTGAGAAAAGGCACGGTGACGATACCGAGCCTTGAGAGACCGATGAGAACGATGGGAAGTTCAAACACAATACCAAAAGCGAGAAGCATCTTGGAGGCAAAGCTTAAATATTGGCTGACCGATGGCATGAATCGGATCGTCTCGTTGGCGTATCCCTGAAAAAATTTGAATCCTATGGGAAAAACGAAGAAATACCCAAACAGAGAGCCGGCAACGAAGAAAAAGCCCGAAAAGATAATAAGAGGTATGAGAAGCCGTTTTTCTTTTAAATAGAGTCCGGGCGCGACAAACATCCAGAATTCAAAGATGATGACCGGCGATGCGAAAAGAAGGGCGGCGATCAGTGATACTTTGAGATAGGTAAAAAAGGCCTCGGCGACTCCGGTGAAAATAAACGTTCCTCCTTCCGGAAGTACGGAAAGCATGGGCATTCTTAATATGTCGAAGAGTTTTTCCTTAAACGCATAGCTGATGGCGAATCCAATTCCGGTGGCGATCAGGCATACGATGAGCCTGCTTCGCAGTTCTTCCAGATGGGAGGTAAATGGAAGTTTATCATCCTCGCTCATTTTTCTGGATCCTTTTTCTCGGAGGGTGTCACCATGGCGGGTGTTTCGGAGTCTTGGGCGTCGATGGCGCCATTTGAATGCGCCTCCTTGAGAGGAGGCGATGGCTCCTCTTTGAGATTGGCTTGTATCGTATCCTGGACATTTTTCGTAAGATCGGTCAGTGGCTTTTTGATCTCTTTTATCGTGTCGTCCACATGGATGGCATCTTTCAGGTCGGAGGTGGCCCTTTTGAATTCATTGAGAGCCCGGCCCATGGACTTGGCTAATTCTGGAAGCTTCTTGGGCCCGATCACCAATAGGGCGATGATGAGAATTACGATGATTTCCGGCATGCCCATTCCAAACATGTTGTTATCCCCCAGTAAATTTAAATTAACGATATCTCCGGTATTAAAGTTGGGATTATTACTTGGTTTAACTGCGGGTGTCAAGGGGATGGTTTTTAATGGCCAGGGGAATCGCATGTAGAATAGGGCTTGGTGAGTGATTTAAGTCATAACTTGAATTGATTATCAATATCTCCGGCGGCCCGCTTTTAAAAAGCTGGACAAAGAGGTTTTTCGATGGTGTTTATTGAACCTATATTTTGATATGTTTGGCAAGCTTTTCAAAAGGTTGGCCCCTGGCAGGGCCGAAGGAGGCGCGTCCCCAATGCGATTACCCAGTTTTTTTTTAAGTTACTCCTCTTTCCGCGCGTACTATATTTTATCATTAAGGTTTAAGAATGAGGAAGTACAAGGTTCCTTCTTGCTTCATATGGCCTGCGGCGATCTCCGCATAGGGGTCGCTTCCAAAGAAGAGGTCGCAACGGCCCGGTCCCTTGATAGCGCCGCCGGTATCCTGGTTTAAAAAGAATCGGCTGAAGGGTTTCCATGAATGGATCTTTCCATCTCCATCCACCAAAGGTTTGGAGGCTTGAATAAACATGAGGGCCGCCTCTGGGAAGAGTTTACGGTCGGTTGCCGCAGATCGTCCCGGCGTCAGCTCAACGTTTAGGCAGCCGTAGGGCCCCCCCTCTTCCCGTTTAAAAAAGACATAACTGGGATTGGTATTGAATATCGCCTCTTGTTGATCGGGATGAAGGTCGAGATAGGCGCGGATTTTCTGCATGGACATCTCGTTACGAAGGATTTTTCCCTGATCAATGAGAACTTTACCGATGCTTCTGTAGGGGCGTCCATTGGAGGCATGGTAGTGAACTCGGATGGAATCACCATCGGGCAGTATAATAATTCCAGATCCCTGGATCTGAAGAAAAAAGAGACCGGTCTGGTCCTTGACCCAGGCGATGGGAGCTGCGCGACCTTGGAAAATGGAAGGATCTTCGATCTCTTTTCGCTCAAAGTAGGGAACCACGTTATTGTTATCGATGCGTCCGGTGATCTTTTTCCCCTTTAATTCCGGTGAGAAGGGGGACAGATCAATGCTAATCAGGTCCTGCGGGGTCTCATAAACGGGGAATCGGTACACTGCTGTCCGGAAGCGGCTGCCCTGGAGAGTCGGCTCATAATATCCGGTAAAAAGCACTTTCCTCCCCTCGTTTCTTGTGGATCCATAAATGAAGAAATTTTTTTTAATAAAATTGTTCAGCTCGCTGTCGCGGGGATGGGTCTGGATGAAATTTTTAAAGGTTTCAAGAGAGAGGATCAGGTGCGCCGCGGTGTATTGCTCCTTGCCAAAGGTAAAGGATTTTCCGGGCGATACCCGTTTGAGATAGGTGAGACTCCGATCAATGGCGTTTTCAAGGCCGGTGTAGGGCATGTCGTCAGTTAACCGGGGATAGCGGAACCGGGAGACTTTTTTAAGCGCATCTTTCGGGCCTGGTGACGATTTGCCGCCGAAGTGGGCGCATCCCCCAAAGAGGAGGAGAAAAAAGAGGATTACAATACCGAGCAGCGTGAACCGGTATGGTTTTTTATTCTTGGATTGGATCAGTTTCATTTAAGGGTGGACTCCGATGAGTAGTTGTCTGTGGGAGAGGCATCGTTCTCGTCTGTGATTTCAAGTTTTCTAGCCTTATGAATCAGGGGATCTGCAATTTCTATCTTCCCCTCTTTCTTGAGTCTTACGCCCAGTTGTTCGAATTTTCTAGCGGAGACAAAAACCCGTTTTTCGATGGAGCCGATCATCTGGTTGTAGGAGTTCATCGCCTTTTCAATGTCGCCGCCCACTTTGTTGACGTGGGTGGAGAGAAGAAAGAGTCTTTCATACAACTCGTGTCCCAGGTCGCTGATGGCTTGGGCGTTTTCAGTGGCCGCCTCCTGCCGCCATCCGTAAGAGACCGCTTTGAGGAGGGCGATCAAGGTGGTGGGCGTGGCGATGACGATTCCCTTTTGAACGCCCTCCTCGATGAGATTTGGATTTTTATCCAGGGCGGCGCTGAAAAAATTTTCTCCGGGAATGAAAAGCACGACAAATTCAGGGGTTGGCTTGAATTGGGTATAGTAGGATTTTTGAGAGAGCTTCTGAATATGGGATTCCACATGTCTTGCATGGGTTTCAAGAAGATTTTTTCTTAGGTCGTCGGTTTCGGCTTCAACGGCGTCCAGGTAAGCGGAAAGGGGAACCTTCGCGTCGACGATGATGTTCCGGTTTCCTGGAAGTCTCACGATCATGTCGGGCCGCATCACCCCGGTTTCTGACTGGGCGCTCTCCTGTTGGTAAAAATCGCATTTTTCCGCCATTCCAGCCAGTTCGGCGACACGCTTCAGGGTGATCTCCCCCCAACGTCCCCGGGTATGGGGAACCTGAAGGGCCTTGACCAGTTTTCCCGTCTCTTTTTGAAGGTTTTTCTGATCCTCGGAAAGGGCGGTCATTTGCTGGGTCAAAGCCCCATAGGCCTTTTCCCGCTCCAGCTCCAGGATCTGCACATGCCGGTCGTATCGGTCAAGGGCCTCCCTGACTGGCTTGACGATCTCCTTCACTTCCATGCTTTTTAGACTCAGATCGCTCTTTGCGGCCTCCATGTATTTGGAAAAGGAGGTTGAGGCAAGGGCCATGAAAGAGTGGCTGTTTTCATTCAAGGCGTTCATGGATAACGCTTTGAATGAATCGGAGAGAAGGCTCTTGCTATCTATGAGAAAGGTTTTCAGATGTTCCGCCCCCTCCCTCTCTGTTTTTAAAAGGGTCTCAAGCCCGGTGACCTTTTTTTCAAGATCGGAAATGAGAGCTTGGGTTTCATCCGTTTTTGCGTGACTTCTCGTTAATTCGGCGTTGAGCCGGTCGATTTCAGCGACTCTGTTCCGGAGATTCTCCGTAAGGGTGGCGCTTTCCGACCGGAATTCAAGGGTCATCGCTGCAATGCGCCCAGAGAGGAGGAGTCTTACGATGATCCATCCCAGAAGAAGGCCTATTAGCATTCCGGAAGGGAAAGAGATAAAGTCGGTCATGGCAAGTGGGGGCATGGAGTTCGATTCATGAATTTGGGTTAATGAAGGTTCCGCTCTTTCCGCCGGTTTTTTTTAGCAGCCGGATACCAGAAAAAGAGACGCCCTTATCGTAGGATTTGACCATGTCGTAAATGGTGAGGGCCGCAACCGTCACGGC
>JAGVHJ010000012.1 GCA_020056645.1 Desulfobacterales bacterium | reverse complement strand
ATCCGGCCCGACCCATCTCAACGCCTCTCCGATTATTTTTGCGAATTTTCTGGGAGCGGTCACCGCCCAGGGCACAAGAAGACTCAGACAGACATATAGATTCGGATGCCCCATGGCAATCATGTTAAGTTGATCACAAAAGGGATACCCCATATGAAAAGCGATAATCCTAAGCTCCGGAAAGTCACGGCATACATCATCCAGGAACATCGGATTGGCATATTTACTGGCCTGTGGAGGACACCAGGACATGCCGGTATGGATATCCAAGATAATGCCCAATTCCTCGGCTTTTTTATAAAAAGGCCACAAGTCGGGATCGTTGATATAGGTGTCTTCGGTGCAGAGATATTTGAATATCTTCGCCCCTTTTTCCTTGGCCCAGTACTCCATTTCCCAAATGGCGTTTTTAACTCCCCGGTGTTTGATGGGCGACATATTCGGCTGATACATGAAACGATCTGGATTGGATTCAACAATTTTTCCCATTTCACCGTTCGTGCAGAACCGGCCGCTGTTACCGCATGTGTCCATGCATGATTCCGGGAGAAGACAGGCGATATCCACGCCGTATTTGTCCATTGCCCGCAACAGAATATCCGGATCCCCATTTTTCTCTACCTCCCAATCCTCCAGCCCGTCATAACCTTCTTCGGGTGTTCCCAGAAACAGAGGGCGTGAAATGTTTGCAATCGCTTTCCACCACATCTTGTATCCCGGAAAATAGCTGTATACAGAACCATCGCCGATCAAATGGGGTTCCGGATCAATTTTAAAATAGTCATCTTTTTCAGTGGGGGGACGTTTTAAAGCAGTCGTCACTGATTCTGCTTTTTTTTTGAAGGAGTCTTTATCATTTATATTAACTTCGTTTGTCATCACATAGCCTCATTTTATTGAGTATTATTATTTAACCGCAACTGCTTCCATCATTTCCTCTTCAGTGTATTCCCAAATTTTCGAAGGATTTTTCTCCGTAAGATCTTGAATTTCATGCCATACTTTCTGTTTGATAGGAAGAATCGGCCGTTTCATGTATTCATCGATAAACTCCTCCTGTCCGGTTCGGGGGTTGCGGATGCAACGAACCGGTAACATGGCGACGAATCGTAAAATACATCCCCGATTACAACGCGTACATTTGATTATATCATCAAATTGACGGTTCATGACCTTGGTGACCCAGTCTGGATCACAAATCTGCTGTCGGCCCTGCTGTACGATATCGGCTTTGCCGTTTTTCAATACATCCACGACATTTTCCGGATTATGGACCGAAGGACACATCACCGGAATCGTTACCGCAGCTTTTATGATAGCTGCTTTATCAATTACTATGCCTTCGTGGTTGGGCAGGAAATCACTCATGGCTTCATAGGAGCCATGGGAAAGGTTTATGAAATCAGCGCCCTCTTCCTGACATCGTTTGGCCATTTTTGCCGCTGTCTCTGCGGTATAGCCGCCGGGGAGATCTTCAGAGGCGCTAAAACGAACACCCACCGGATAATCAGGGCCGACCGCACGCCGGGCGGACCGAATTAACTCCAGCATAAACCGGATCCTGTTCTCAAAGCTGCCGCCATATTCATCTTTTCGTTGGTTAGACCGTTCGGACAAAAACGTATGCACAAGGTAACCGTGACAGGCATGCACTTCGACCCCGTCGTAGCCGCACAGTTTGGCGATTTTAGCCCCATTACCCATATCTTTCACCAGTGTTTTGATTTCCTCTTTTGTTATTTCTCTTGGGGTTTGTCCCACCAGATGAAGCATTGGAATTTTTTGTGCAAATTCCAAAAAGGCATCAAATTCAGATAAAGGGGGTATTTCACCATGATATCCTGCCAAGCGGGCACCGGCTTTTATAACGTCATCGGTTACACCATTAATAATCTTTTCGATCTGTGATTCCCAGGGTATGGACGAAGCGGCAACAATTCCGGCAGCGCCAAGATCGTTGCTACCCTGCCGGCCAGGGCCGGTAAACAGTTGTGCAAAAATTTTTGCTCCAAAACTATGAACATGTTCTACAAAATTGGACTGTGTGGGAACATATTTGTAGTTGGTGAGATATGGGTTATTGTATTTTCGGTAGGTATCGGCAATGGGATGTTCCGAAACCGCCTGTGCTTCTGTAATTATCAAACCGGTCCCCCCCTTGGCTCTGGCCCCGTAATAGGCCATCTGCTGACGACTCATATAATGTTCCGGATCTGTGTAATTACAATTCATCGGTGACATCGCAATTCGATTTTTAAGTTCCAGCTTGTTGATCGTGATCGGCTGGAAAATAGGACTGATGTCAAGATCTTTTGAAGCTTTGGACATGTCTGCCTCCTTCTTTTTAGTGACACGTTTTTGTTAAGGTTAAATTCGACTCTGGTTTAAGCCGTGCGTCTAAGATCGGCCTTATGTTCTCCCTCTCTATGCCCAGGATTTGGGAAGTCCCTGGAACTGCATCATCATGTTTTTGCTCATCTCATTGGAAATCGGCGAAAACTGAAGCTGGTAGGCGTCTCTCAGATACCGTTGCATGGGGTACTCGGAACAGATGCCGTAACCACCCAATATTTCCGCGCCGAATCGTCCGGCGTGAAGGGCACCCTCTGAAGCGACCAGTTTGGCCATGGTTGCCTCCATGTGATAGGGTTTTCCCTGATCGCAGAGCCAGGCAGACTTGTAGGTCAGGTTCCGGGCGTTCTCCAGATTAATATACATATCCGCCATATAGTGTTGGAGGATTTGAAAACGGCTTATAGGACCGCCGAATGCATGCCGCTGCTTGGCATATTCGAAGGCGTCTTCATAGGCCGCAGCCATCAGGCCCACGCCCATCATGGCGCAACCAATCCTTTCGGGATTCAAAATGACTAGGCTCTCGTACCAGCCATTTCCCCGGGTCCCAAGAAGATTTTCCTTGGGCACTTCCACATTACTGAAAGTGATGCCCACGGAATCGCAGTGGTGGCAGCTGATCTTGGGAATCTTCGTAATGGTGACGCCTTTGGATTTGGACGGAATCATCAGGACGGAAAGGGATTGGGAGGGCTTTTTGTCTTTTTCTGTCCGGCACATGGTGATCATGTAATCAGACACGTGGGCGGCGGTAATGAAAACCTTCTCACCATTTACGACCCACCTATCATTTTTCTCAACTGCCTCGGTCCTTACTGAACCAAGTATATCCGTTCCTCCGGAAGGTTCTGTCAGGGCCATGCACATCTTCAGTTTTCCTTCCCCTAAAAGGGGAAGGAATGTATCTTTCTGCGTTTTGGTCCCTAATTCGGAAATAAACCGGGTGCCGAACCCAATGGTGGTGCCAATGGCCAATGCTACAGACATTGAAGCCTTACAGATCTCTTCAAAAGCCACCATGCCGTCCACCATACTCAATGCTTCACCACCGTATTCTTTGGGGATATTGGCCTGGAACATGCCGATGTCCGCAAACTTCCGCCATAGCTCATCGGGTGGGAAATCCACATTTTCGTCCATCCACCTGACATAATCCTTGTTCAGCTCTTTCTTACAAAAACTGAAGACCTCCTTTTGCAACATCTTCTGTTCTTTTGAAAATTCAAAATTCATAAAAAGCACTCCTCTTATTTGGCATCCGATGCCTTGTTCATTTCCTTCTGGATGCTTGTCAACTGGACCGGATCTTTTCGAAATTCATCCATAATTTGCTGGATATCCGGTGAATAGATCAGCCACTGGATGGCGTTTCGCTCCATGGCGAGGGCCGTCTCCAGACTTCCGCACTCTTCT
>JAGVHJ010000264.1 GCA_020056645.1 Desulfobacterales bacterium | reverse complement strand
TGATCCTGGTTGCCCAAGGGGCGAAATGTGTGCAGGTAGGCGATGAAAAGCACCTGTACGACGCGAATAATTATTTGCTTACATCCGTTCACCTGCCGACCCAGTCTCAGGTCATCCGTGCAAGCTGCGATGCGCCATTATTATGCCTTGTAATGAAACTTGATCAACGGGAGATGGCAAGAATGATGGCGGAAAACAACCTGCCCGCGCCCCGCTCCCAGCAACCGAATCGTGGCATGGCGGTGGGTGAAACCACGCTGCTCCTCATCAGCGCGTTTCAAAGGTTGGTAAAATTGCTCGACCACTCCGACGATATTCCAATCCTTTCACCTCTTATCCAGAAAGAGATCATTTACCGCTTGCTTGTGGGAGATCAAGGCGCGCGTCTGCGCCAAATCGCGTCGGCAGGGAGTCAAAGCAACCAGGTTGTATTGGCGATCGATTGGCTTAAGGAGAATTTCGCTCAGCAAATTCGAATAAAAGATCTCGCGAAGATAGCAGGAATGAGTATTTCAAGCTTTCACAACCATTTTCGCGCCATGACGGCAATGAGCCCCTTGCAATACCAAAAACAGTTGCGCTTACAAGAGGCGCGTCTTCTGATGTTGAAAGAGAATATCGACGCTTCAACCGCAGCATTCCAAGTAGGTTATGAAAGCCCTTCCCAATTCAGCCGGAAGTATGCGCGTCTCTTTAACTCACCTCCGCTGAGAGACATTACGATGTTGCGAAAAAAGAATATAGGGCCGCTGAATCCAAAACACACCGCTCATCCCTCTTGCTCTAACCGGTCAGGACCTGTTTCAAAAGCGTTCGTGTCTCTTTTTCCGTCAGATGACGGAACCCCCCTTCCCTCAAACGGCCAAGGGTGATGGTCACGATCCGCACCCGGTTAAGGGTCCGGACTGAATTCCCCACATAGGTCACCATGCGACGGATCTGCCGGTTTCTGCCCTCCTTGAGCACAATCCGGAATCCGTTCCGGGAGAGCCGCGTCACCCGGGCCGGACGGGTCATCACGCCATCCAGAGGCACGCCTTCCGAAAGGCTTTTCAAATCATCGTCGGAAAGGGGCCGGGCAACCGTCACCTCATACTCTTTTTCATGGTCAAACGAGGGATGGGACAACCGGTGGTGCAGCCTGCCATCGTTGGTGAGAAGGAGCAGGCCCGTTGAATCCTTATCGAGCCTCCCCACAGGATAAACCCGTCCGGGAAGACCGGAAACAAGATCCAGAACAAGCTTCTCCTTTCGCTGGCTGCAAGAACACACATACCCGGCAGGCTTGTTCAGAGCGATATAGAGGAGTTGCTCCTCGGGTTTCACGGGCTTTCCATCAACAGAAACACGGTCCTGAAACGGATCGATCTGAAAACCCATTTCGGTGACCACAGAGCCATTGACCGAAACCCGCCCCTCCCGGATCAAAGACTCCCCCGCCCTTCTGGAGCAGACCCCAGACTGGGAGAGATATTTCTGAAGACGCAGCCGCTCCATAATGGATGATAAAAGAATCAGGACCGGTAATCAGCGTTTATTTTGACATAGTCATAAGAAAAATCGCAGGTGAAGACAGAGGCCTCCGACGCTCCCATGTTCAGATCCACCTCGATCCGGAACTCCTTCTGCTTCAACACCGCCGTTACCTGATTTTCCAACGCCTGGCCGCACCCCATGCCCCCTTTCACCATCTGAATCCCGTTGAACCGGATATCGATCCGGTCAGGGTCGATGGGAACCCCTGCCCTTCCAGCCGCCGCGATGATCCGTCCCCAGTTGGCATCTTCACCGAAAAGGGCCGTCTTCACCAGGTTGGAATTGGCGATGGTGTTTGCAATCTCATGGGCCGCCTCGGCGGACTGGGCGTTAACCACCCCAATTTCAACCAGTTTGGTGGCCCCTTCGCCGTCCCGCACAACCATTTTCGCAAGCTCAAGGAGCACATCGGTCAAGTGCGTCTGGAACAAGGTCTCCTTTTCCGCCGTGTCGATCCGCACCCCTGCCTGTTTGTTTGCGAGCACAAGGATGGTGTCGTTGGTGCTGGTGTCGCCGTCCACCGTAATCCGATTGAACGAACGCTCCGTTGCATGAAGAAGGGTTTTCTGGAGGCGATCGGCGTCGATATCCGCATCGGTCATCACAAAGCAGAGCATGGTGGCCATGTCGGGGCGGATCATCCCCGACCCCTTGGCCACCCCCGTGATGGTGAAAGCCTTCCCATCCGCATGTCCAGTCCGTGTCACGAGCTTCATGACCAGGTCGGTGGTGAGAATGGCCTTTGAAAAATCGCCAATGCCATCTTCATTCAGCGCGGAAACGAGCCGGGATATGTTTCCTTCGATTTTTTCGATGGGAAGGGGCTGGCCGATCACGCCGGTGGAGGCGACGCACACGGTCTCAGCGGGAAGTCCAAGGGCTTCCGCCGTCACCTGGGCCATTTTCTCAGCCTTTTTCATGCCGTCATCTCCGGTGCAGCAGTTGGCGTTGCCGCTATTGACGATAATCGCCTGACACACGCCGTTTTTAATCCGCTCCCGGTCCAGTTTCACCGGAGCCGCAGCCACCAGATTCCGTGTGAAGACTCCCGCGACCGTCGCCGGAACCTCCGAATAGATCAGCCCCAGGTCATGCCCGCCGTTTTTCTTGATTCCGCATTGAATTCCCGCTGTCTTAAATCCTCGGCACCCGCTCTTCTCCATCGTCGCCTTTTCCTTTAGAAAAAATGTTATAAATCACTGATTAAACATCGCATCGATTTCATTTGACAGAACACGGGCCGCTTGTCAACCGGATCTTGGATTTGTCGTAGACTTCCTTGAGACAGGCACCCGCAGATTCCGCCCTTGCCATAGACCAATAGTTGTGTTAACAAATGAGCTACTTCTTAACATGGGCTTCTCTCGACGAACTCACCACTGCACAAACCAAAAAAACTCGACATCCTCAAAGCCCATAAAGATGACCACCCCGCCCCTGCTGGGCACCCCTCCAGAGGAGGGGAATAAAACCATAGACCGAAATTCCCTTATAACCGTTTGCAAGTTTTTGAGTTGCCAATTATAAAATTTGATGTGCTATTTAAAATTTCAATGAAGAAGCTGACAGATGTTGCAATTTTTTCAAAAAAACGGCTG
>JAGVHJ010000230.1 GCA_020056645.1 Desulfobacterales bacterium | reverse complement strand
CGCTTCAGTCAAACCGGAGACAGAACGGCGGTGGCGTTTCAACAGGATGGCCTCTATGGAATGGCCATCAATGACGTTTGCTGGGAAAACACCTTTGACAACATGAGCGGAATGACGATCAGCCCAGGCGGCGATCGGGCCGCGGCGGTGGTTCAGGTGAAACCCTTTAGTGAGGGTGAAATCGCGAAGTACCAGCAAGGCATTTTTTCAGTCTGTGAAAACGATAAGGCGTGGGAGGGCGTTTATACCAATGTATGGGATGTCGCCCTGGACGACAAGAACGCCATAACAGCCGCAACCATTCGAACCGGTCTTTATCGATACTCCATCGCCGTGAACGATCATCCCTGGAGCACCTCCTATGCCTGCGCCTGGGAGCCTGCAATAAACCCCGTCACCGGCGCTGTTTCGGCGCCCGTAAAAACAAAGACCGGTTGGACCCTCGCGGAGAATGACAAACTGATCTGGTCTGGACGCTATAAACAGATGTGGGGCCATCGTTATACGCCGGACGGTAAAAGTATCGTGGCCCTGGTCTCTCCTGAATATGGGCAATGGAGCGCGGCGGTTGACGATCAGGTATGGAAGCTCCTTTTTAACGAGTATGCGGGTGGTTTGACTCTGAGTCCGGATGGCGGCCGGGTTGCGATTATCGGCAAAACCGGTGGCAAATGGGGCTATGCGGTGGATGGAAAGGGTTCTGACACGATGTTTGAAAGAATCTGGGAGCCGGTGTTCAGCTCCGATAGCGCTCAGGTGGCATTTAAAGTCGAAACGGGAAACGGCTTCTCGGTGGTTGTAAACGGACGGCTGATGGGCGAGACCTTTGAAGCGGTCTGGAACCCGGTTTTTAGCCCTTGCAACCGGTTTGTCATGATCAGAGCCATTCAAAACGGGATATATGTGAGAAAAATCATATCCGTTGACCGGATCTAACCTGCACCTGAATCGGAACGACGCTTTGTTAACAGGCGCTGAACCGGAAAGAGGAAAATATGGACACGCTCTTCAATTTCATCTACGGCCCCATGGTCTGGGTCGCTTTTATCGTTTTTATCGCCGGTACGATTTATCAAATCATCTCTTTTTTCATTCAAACCCGTGCAAAGGAAGGTCAAATTCTATCGTATATGAGCTTGAAGTTTGGCTTGAGATCCCTCCTCGTATGGATCACCCCCTTTGCAACGGTCAATATGAGAAAACACCCTGTTTTCACTCTCTTTACCTTTCTTTTTCACCTTTCGTTGATCGTCTCTCCCCTTTTGCTTTCGGCCCATGTCATGATGGCGGATGAGGCGTTCAATATCGGCTGGGTGACGATTCCCGACCGTGTGGCGGATATCATGACCATGATTGTGATGATATGCGGTCTCTTCCTGATCGCGAGGCGCATCAAGCCCGGCATTACGAGATATGTGACGACGCCGCAAGATTACGTCATCCTTTTGATCGTCCTCATGCCCTTTGTCACGGGATTCCTTGCGTATCACCAGATTGGGACTTACAAATGGATGATATTGCTTCATATGCTTTCCGGCGAAATCATGCTGATGGCGATTCCCTTTACCAAGCTTAACCATATGATCATAGGCGTTTTCACACGCTCTTATATCGGGTCGGAATTCGGCGGCGTCCGTCATGCAAAAGACTGGTAGCGAACCAAACGGGGGCCATGGCCTCTAAGGGCCGCTCCCTTCACCTTTGTCGATAAGGATTTGAAAAAATGAGCGAACAAGCGGTTGATCAAAAGATACCCTATGAAATCATCAAGGATTCGGCTCTGGAAGAGGGGCTGAAAAAACTCACGCCCGAGAAAATAAAAAGCGTCATTCTGGAAACCCTGGAAGGAGAGACCGGCCCCCGGCTGAAGGCTTACGTGAACATGTGCGTCCATTGCGGCCTCTGTTCGGAAGCTTGCAGTTACTATCATTCCAATGACAGAGATCCCTATTTCGCGCCGGTCGCGAAAGTGAAAAACACCATCGCCGAGATGATCCGGAAAAAGGGCGCGGTCGACGCCGATTTCCTGAGACGGGCGGTTCAGATCGCCCACACCGAATGCAACCTCTGCAAACGCTGTGTCATGTATTGCCCCTTTGGCATTGATGTGGGCTATCTCATGTCTGTTGTAAGGAGAATATGCCATAAACTGGGCATCACCCCGCAATATATTCAAGACACCGCCCACAGCCACGCGGCCACCATGAACCAGATGTGGGTGAAGGAGGACGAATGGATCGATACCCTTCAATGGCAGGAAGAGGACGCTCGGGAAGAGATTCCCGACCTGAGAATTCCCCTGGATAAGGAAGGCGCGGAGATCATGTATTCGGTCATCGCCCCGGAACCCAAGTTTCAGGCGACCTTGATCTACCAGGCGGCCATCATCATGAATAAGGCCGGCGTCAACTGGACCATGCCTTCGGGCGCAGGCTGGGACAACAGCGACATGGCCATGTTTACCGGCGACTATGAGATCATGGGCCGGGTGAAGCGCGCGCATTTTGAGGCCGCGGCCCGGCTGAAAGTGAAACGGATTGTCATGGGCGAGTGCGGGCATGCGTTCCGGTCGGTCTATGATGTGGGGAACCGGTGGCTCAGTTACAAAATGCCGCCCATCCCAGTCATCCATGCCATCGACTTTTACCATGAACTGATAACGACCGGAAAAATAAAAATCGTGGAAAAATTCAAGGGACCTGTCACGCTCCACGATCCCTGTAATGTGATGCGGGGCAGAGGACTCATGGAAAAGGCAAGGGAGTTGGTGACCCTTCTTTGTGATGATTTCGTCGAGATGACACCCAACCGGGAGCACAACTATTGCTGTGGCGCGGGGGGCGGCGTCATCAATTGCGGCCCTCCATACAAAACCCGCCGCATGATCAATAACAAGGCAAAGGCGGGACAGATCCGGGAAACCCATACAAAGGTAATGATTGCGCCTTGCCATAACTGTCACAGCGGTCTTGAGGACATCAATCACTATTACAAATTGGGAATGGATATTAAGTTTTTCGGTGATATCATTTATAAAGTGATGGAAAAGTAGGGGAAAAAATATGAAAAAAATCACGGTTTGGATTGTTTGTCTATATTTAGCGGGAGCGGCGGTGGTTTTGGCAGAAGAGGCCCAAACAGGCTTTCCCTCTC
>JAGVHJ010000013.1 GCA_020056645.1 Desulfobacterales bacterium | reverse complement strand
GAAGATCAAGCGTTTCCGAAACCGAGGCGGCCATATGAAAATCCTCATCGTCCACCACTTTATCATCCAGGGCCAGAATATCCTCGATGTTTCGCTCTTCGAAGCTCACCTCGAAATCGCCGTTTTTGAGTTTGTTCTCTCCCTCCACGATGACCATTTCATAGAGACCCGGAGAGAGATAGCCGATCAGGTCGATGCTGCCGATGATTTCGTTGTGCTCTTTCCGGGAGACCTGGCCCGAGACAAATATACCCAGGTGGCCGATGGTGTCGTGCAACAGGTAGACGATGACCTTTTTGTCTTTCTTGATCTCCTCAACCGATCCCCATACCTTAACGATCCAGTTCAGGGCCTGCTGGGGGGGCGTTATGTTGTCTCCGCTTGATGCGAAAACAAGAATGGGGTCTTCAATGTTCCTCAAATTGATGATCCGGTCCTGGTCCATTTCAAGGAGCCCCTGCTCCAGCATGTTTCCCACAAAGAGATTGGAAATGATGAAGTGGATCTCTTCCGCATTCATGAGGAAAAAACCGTTCCACCAGCGTTCGAACTCAAGGTAGCGCCTCTCTTCGGTGTCGATGTTTCTGTACAGGTTATACTGCTTTTTCCAAAGGGTGTTTGCGGGGTTTAAATCCTCAAATCCGGCCACGATATTCGCGCCGTCAAACAATCCGTTGCCAAGATCGCTGAAAAAGGAGGTGACCCATGTACCCCCCACGAGGCCTCCCTTATACCGCATCGGGTATTTCCCTTCGATGCCGGCCCAGTAAGAGAGGGGCGATCCGTTGAAAACAAGTGGTCCCGCCACATCGGGACGCTCGGCGGCGAGCAGCGCCGCGGCCCATCCGGCCTGACAGTTGCCGATGATGGCCGGTTTTCCGGCTTGGGGGTGGAGTTTGATGATCGTTTCAAGATAGTGGATGGTCGCCTGCTGAACATCATGGAGGGTCTGACCGGGCTCGGGGCGTGTGGAGAAGACGATAAAGTATACGGGATGGCCATGAATCAAGGCCATGCCGATCTCCGAGTCCCTTTTTGAACCGCCGATGCCAGGCCCGTGGCCGGCTCGGGGATCGATGATCACAATGGGCCGCCTTTTGGCGGTAGCAGCGCTGTCAAGGGTTTTGAAATCAAACTCTCTCCGGTTGCCTGGCTTATCTTCATCTATACGATGATAACGTCTGCCCAAAATTCTCACAAGGGAAAAATTGACCGGTTTCTCCAAGGTTTTCCCATCAATGATCGTTTTATAGTCAAAGGTGAGCACTGGCGGCTGACCCGCGGCAAGATGCTCCACATAAATGTTTCCGCGTTTCCGTAAGGTGTCCATAAAGAGGAAGGAGCGCTGGAATGTGTCGAGCAGATACTCCTTGGAGTCGGAAAGGAGTCTCTGGGGTGTGCAATCGGTAAAAACAGCTTTATAATTATCCATAATCGCCTATCCAATATTTCCAAGTGAAAATTCCATTCCTGAATCCAAATATGCTCCCACACTATGTGTTGGGCTGCAACAAAATGAGAGGGCCAGGAATGGCCGTCACTGGTTGAAAGAAAGCCTTAAATTATTATAACTTAGCGTATTATCAAATAAAAATTATCTAAAAAATAGTAGCGATGATTTGCCGGATTGTCAATCAATTATTTTTGCATTGCAACATCGGTGAATTTGTTCACATAGGCCTGGAAGCCGGATTGATGGTCCTGTCTGTTCATCTGATGGATGGCAAGCGGCAGATTGCAAGGGGATTTGAGGGCTTTGATCGGTCTTTTGATTTTCCGGCTGAAAAACGATGTTTGGACGAGGAAATTGATATCCCCCTGGACCGGCTGATAATAGATATAGCCATCCTTGACGGTTATCGGCATGTGGAGTCCCTGCTGTTTCACAATGGACCACGATTCTGCGGGCCTGGGGTAATGGTTGATGTTCTTGTTCAGATAGTGGATATCCTTATTCTGAATCCCCTTCAGCTGAAAGCCCTCAATCATCACGTTGCGTCCAAGAAGAGGGTCATAGGCGGCCATGCCTCCTTTCTGGGGATGCAACGGGTCGTTTCCCACGATCTCCATGATCATGCGGCTCCCTTTTTTCCCCTGGGTCAAAGCGAAGGCGATAGCGCCATAATCGATGGCTCCGGTGAGAAAATCGAGGTCTTCTATATTATAGGTGATCTTGTTTTCCATGGTCTCCAGGATATTAAAATAGGCTTCCCGCTTCAGGAAGCGCTTATCTCCCTTATCTCCAATTCTGAATATCTGTTTGTCCATGGTCTGCTGAATCACTATCTGGCCATGATTGTGAAGTCTTTTCGGTGAGTTATGATCAATAAAAAACCGGCCGTTTTCCAGGCCGATGCCGTGATAGGATTGCTGCACCATGAAGAGAACATGCTCTCTCGCAAATCCAAAGAAATTGAAGGCGCTGATCTCGTTAATAATCTCATCCGCGCTCGTCTCGTTCAAAATCAGGAGCATCTGCTGTTTCGAGAGGACATCCAGGGGATTCCGGTTGTGCTTTACGGCGAGAGTGTGGATGTCGTAGGAGAATTGGAGCATATGCCGGGCGCCCAGAGAAAGGGAGCGGATCGATTCCGGCGGATAACCGGAAGCGTCGAGAACATTTTTTTCCGTAATGCGGATATCCTTTTCATTGGAAATCAGTGCCGCGATCCGGGTGGTGGTCAGGTCTTCTCTGATATTCAACAAGTATTTGGCGCCGAGACCCAGCCGGGTAGCCTCT
>JAGVHJ010000412.1 GCA_020056645.1 Desulfobacterales bacterium | reverse complement strand
TTAAATCAATTTCGTTCATGGCTGTTTCCTTGAAGGTCTTTTTTTTGGGCCTTCTGACAATTAGAATAAGATCAGGCTTCTTTTCGTCCCTTATCCGCGATCTCTTTTGTCTCATCCTCTTTTACGCTTTTCTTGAAACTGGAAATCGCCTTTCCAAGCCCTCCCCCCAATTCAGGAAGTTTTCCCACGCCAAACACCATGAGAACAATGATCAGAATTACGACAAGTTCCGCCATACCCAAACCACCAATCATACATCCTCCAGTTTTTTTATAAAATCTATGAGCGTCCCATGTCTCGTTATCGAACGGAAAAGAATCACCCTCCGATCGCCGACATGTTCCTCGTCACAAAGCCGCCGGTTTCAAGATGATGATCACCGGGCTTTAAAAAAATATTTTTACGAATCAATTCTTCAACCGACACGTTTCGCCTGAGGGCCGATTTCAGATCGACCTCTTCGTTCGAAAGAAGACACGTTTTCATCTTGCCATCGGCCGTCAGACGGACACGATTGCAGGCTCCACAGAACTTGTGGGAATTCGGACTGATCAGCCCCACCCTTCCCCGGTATCCCGGAATCAGGTATTTTGAGGCGGTGGAGGATTTGTCGGTCCCTGAGATCGGAATCAAATCGGGACATCGCTTGAGCACTTCCGTGTTAGGCATAAAATGGGTCCGGCTATATCCCCGGTTGCCTCCCACGGGCATGAGTTCGATAAACCGGACCTCCAGATCCTCGTGGCGGGTCAGGTTGATAAAATCCTCAATCTCGTCGTCATTGACACCTTTGATGAGAACCGTATTGATTTTGATGGGCTTAAACCCCAGGGTTTGAACGGTCGCAATGCCCTCCAGGACATCTTTCAGATCCCCTATCTGGGCGATTTCGCGAAATTTAGAAGCCTTCATCGTATCCAGGCTGATGTTGATCCGTGAAATCCCCGCGTCCAGAATCTCCTTAGCATGATGTTTCAGAAGAATACCGTTTGTTGTAATTGAGAAGTCACGAATGGAATTTTCCCGGTTGATCGCCTCAATCAGGTTGGGCAACTTTTTCCTGACAAGGGGTTCTCCGCCTGTCAGCCTAATTTTATCGATACCTGCCTTTACGAAAAGGGAGACAAGCTGGAGAATCTCTTCAAAGCTCAGAATCTCGTCGTGTCGCTCTTTTTGTATGCCTTCTTTAGGCATGCAGTAACGGCATCTCAAATTGCACCGATCTGTTACAGAGAGTCTCAAATAATGGATGTTTCTTCCAAACTGGTCTTTCATGGAGCCACAATACCGTTGCACAAATAGTAAATTTTAACCATCTCTCCTGTTCTCACATACTTCACGTCGTCATGAATTTCTATAAGAACATCCGATTCCACCAAAGGCCGAAAAATGCCTGATTTCTGCTCGGAAAGAATGAACACGCCATCCTCGCCTTCATTCATGCTGAACTTTCCCCTCAATATTTTTCTTCGGCCTGGTTTTAGGAGAAAGTCATTCAACACCCTGGCATACCCTTTTTTGAGGCCATACCCATTTTTTCCGGTCATCTTATCCATGACAGGAAGAATAAACAATAGAAAGTTTGTCAATGCGGAGACCGGATTTCCCGGTAGACCGAAAATCAGAGAACTCTCTTTTTTGCCAAAAAAAAGTGGTTTTCCCGGTTTGATTTTAACCCGCCAGAAGATTTCCTGAACGCCGATCTTCTGAAAAGCCTCGTGGACCACGTCATAATCCCCCACCGATACACCACCGGATAAGATGAGGATATCCCATTGATGGCAGGATTGAATAAAGCGCATCACATCTTCGCATGTGTCCTTTGCGATCCCTAGGTAAGAGACATCGGCGCCAAAGGCCTTGGCGTATCCATAGAGGGCATACCCATTGATATCGAATATCTGACCCTTCCCAAGCCTTTCCCCCGGAGAGACCAGTTCGCTTCCTGTGGAAAGGATGGCGATTCGTGGCTTCTTGGCCACCTTTAAATGGGCGTAGCCGCAGTTTGCGATCATACCCATGACCGCAGGAGTGATTTTTACCCCTTTGTTTATAACGACCTCACCCGGACAGATATCCTTTCCTTTTTCGATGATGAACCGGTTATCCCTGAAGTACCCTTGAATGTCGACATGACGTTCTCCTACTGGTAGAGTATCTTCAAGAGCGATGACGGTATCCGCCCCTTCCGGAACCGGGGCGCCAGTCATGATACGGACGCTTTCTCCGCGTTGAATGATATGACTGCCGAAGAACCCCGCGGGGGCGTCGCCGATCACTTTCAACCGCACCGGCTGCTCTTGGGAGGCATGTTTAACATCATCGAATTTTACCGCATAACCATCCATCATCGATTTATTAAAAGGCGGCACAAAATAGTCGCTTACGATATCCTCCTGTAAGATTCTATCCAAAGAAGCCATCAGGGGAAGAGATTCAGGGAGAAGCGGTTCTTTCACTTCGGACAGACATATGGAGAGCGCCTCTTCCAGGGGAAGCAGGTCCCGATGCATATCCGGGAGAAGTTCCCGCTTTTGAAGAGCAAGGCCCAGATCCTTTTTTTCATCCAACGAAGGGGTATTATTGTGACACATAAACATTACCTTTTCTCCAGGGTCTCATTCAGACGCATAGTCACGCTATCGGTCAATTGATACCACTCTCTTTTCTCGACTTGAGAATGGGCATAAATTTAACAACGGAGAGACTGGTGTTAGTCCCACCATCGACAATATACCCCGATATGGTTTTTTCATCCATGGTTCCCCAGTAGCACTCTTTCGCCTCGAAGGGACTCTCCGTGGAAGGGTTCAAATTATAGAGCTGGGTTCCTGAGTTGTCCACGATAATGTTCTTTTGAAACTCCATGGCGCCGTTTAAACAAATACCCCCGTTTCCTTTTGGATCTTCGGAGATGTTCTTCTCGACCACATTTTTGCTGAAAACTTCATTTTTAACACTCATGCCCCAGAAGTTCAGATAAACGGCCCCACCGAATTCACCCTTGATTTTATTCCCGATAAAAGCGTTGCGCTCAAAAGAGCTGTTGGTCTCCGCATAGGCGCCGCCGCCCTGCTTTGATTGGTTGTTTTCGATCCGGTTGTCATTGATCAGGGCGAAACTGACATAGAGACCGCCGCCGTTGGAGGTCGCCTGGTTGGAGATAATGATGTTCCTGGTAACGGATGACCGTGACGCCCAAACCCCTCCGCCATCTCCATCACAGCGATTATTCTGAATGATATTATCCAGAAGGTTTACGGCGGTATCGGAACGGCTTCCATAGGCGAAAACGCCGCCGCCGTCTCCCGGCGTCCGGTTGCGGAGGATTTTACTGGATGCGATCTCGACGGGGAGGCTGGTGTAAATGTAAATTCCCCCTCCATTCTTGGCGCCGTGGTTGTCCGTTATCTCACTATCGGTTATGCGGGCG
>JAGVHJ010000411.1 GCA_020056645.1 Desulfobacterales bacterium | reverse complement strand
CGGCCCGCCTATTTTAAGCCTGTGAACGATAAGCTCTACGATCTCTTGCTGCAAGGCGCCCACAGCGATCAGACCACTGGTCGGATTCTCATTGTGGATATCGATGAACAAAGCCTTTCACGGTTCGGTCAATGGCCATGGGCCCGATACCGGATCGCCATTCTTGTGGAACGGATCAGGGCGGCTGGGGCGCTTGCCGTGGGCATGGATATTCTCTTTGCTGAACCGGACCGGACATCGCCCATGGTTCTCAAGGAAAACCTGAAAAAAGATCTAAACGTGACCGTGACCTTTGACGGGCTCCCCGAAGCCCTTCTCGATAATGATGCGATTTTCGCGGATATTCTAAAAAAAGGTCCCTATGTGCTGGGGTTCTTCTTCGATGATTCAAGAGAGCCGCCCGTGAACGTTATAGAAGGAACCCACGCGGTCAATCCTGTGATTATCCGGAGCGCTGACGCCTTGACCCCCGGCCATTGGCTTTACTCCCATAGGGGCGGGATTTTTCCGGTTCCAAGACTGTTAGACGCCGCAGCCAGCATCGGCTTTATCAACGCCCGGCCCGAGGACGACGGCATTTTGAGGAGCGCGCCCCTCTTCATGACAATGAACGGAAGAATCTACCCTTGTCTTGGCATCGCGACGCTTCAGGCGGCCCTTTCAAATGATGAATTGGCCCTCAAAATCACCAGGGGGGGCGTTGAATCCATCAAGATTGGAAACGGGGTCGTCCCTCTGGACAAGAATGGCCGGATGCTCATTAATTACAGGGGCGGCAGCCGATCATTCCCCTATGTTTCAGCGGCCAGTGTCATGGATGGAACCATTGGGAAAGATCTCTTTCAAAATAAAATCGTTTTTCTCGGCACATCGGCGGCAGGCCTGAAAGACCTTCGGGCCACGCCATTCGATCCTCTCTTTCCCGGCGTGGAGGCCCAGGCGTCGATCGTTGACAATATCTTAAAAGGAGACTGGTTTTTCCGGCCTGACTGGACGCCAGGCCTGGAATTGTTCCTCATCCTCCTTTTCGGTTTGATCACCACGGTCGCCATTACCTGGTCTAGCCCGGTCTGGACCATCCTTTTCATCCTTACATGCACCTTTGGCATGTGGCAGGCAAGTCTCCTCATTCTTGAAAAATGGCGGATATACTTCTCTCCCCTCTACCCGTTCATCATGCTTTCCGGAAACTTCACGCTCCTCAATTTCATCCGGTTTTTAAAGAGCGAACGGGAGAAGCGGTTTGTGAGGAACACCTTTGGCCGTTACCTATCGGATAGCATCGTGAAGGAGATCCTGGATACGCCGGACGGGCTCCATCTGGGGGGTGAAAAAAAGCTGGTGACAATCATGATGACCGACCTGAGAGGGTTTACGGCGCTGTGTGAGCGGCTCGACCCGGAAGATGTCCTGACCATGATCAATCACTACCTGGCGGAGATGACACCAATCATCGGCAAATACCAGGGGACCATCGATGAGTTTATCGGAGACGCCATCTTGGCCATTTTCGGCGCTCCGATCTCAAAGGAGGGCGACGCGGCCCGGGCGGTCGCTTGCGCCATAGAGATGCAGCAGGCCATGGCCCAGGTCAACCGGAAAAATCAGGAGAGGGGGTTGCCGGAGGTGGCGCAAGGAATCGGACTCCACACCGGAGAGACCATTATCGGAAATATCGGTTCCGAGCTGCGCTCCAAATATGGCGTGGTGGGGAAAAACGTGAACTTTACCGCCAGGGTCGAATCTTATACCGTCGGGGGGCAGATCTATATTTCCGAGAGAACCTTTAAGGAGGTCGGCCCCATTCTGAAGATTCTCAACACACGGGAAGTGAAACCCAAGGGGGTCAAGGAGCCCGCGACCATTTACGAAGTGGGGGGGATTTTGGGCCAATATCAGGTCATGATGCCGGACAAGGCCCCGGACGCCTTTGTTGCGCTGAAGGAGGAAATTCAGGTGGAGATTGTGGTGCTTGAAGGCAAGCACGCAACCGACGATGTTTTCCAGGGAAGAATCGTGAAAATGTCCGGAAACAAGGCGGAGATTCGATCCGCGCTTCACGTCTCTCCGCTCGATAACCTGAAAATGGCGATAGTGGATGGAAAAGGGGAGAAAATCACCTCTGAACTCTATGGCAAGGTGGCCGAGGATATGGGCGACGCTGGATTCAGGGTCACCTTCACCTCTGTGCCTCCGGAGGCCCTCTCCTATTTCAGCCGGATGGCGGAGACGCCATGACCTGTTTCCCTTTTTTTCGTAAGAAAAATTGCTTTTCCGCTAAACGAAAAAAACAAGGGGCTATTTTTCTTCCAGGGGAATCGCATGTAGAATAGGCTTGGTGAGTGATTTAAGTCATAACTTGAATTGATTATGAACTCCGGCGGCCCGCTTTTAAAAAGCGGGACAAAGAGGTTTTTAGAGGGTGTTTATTGAACCTTTATTTGGATATGTTTGGCAACCTTTTCAAAAGATTGGCCCCCGGCAGGGCCGAAGGAGGCGCGTTCCAAATTCGATTACCCTGATTTTTCTTGTTTTAGATCAATACAAGGTATGGTAATAAGGATAAATCGATATCATTGTCACATCCGGCATGCCGGGGCGCGCCGCAGGCGCGGGCGAAACCAAAAAAAGAAGGACGTTTTGAAGGGGGCCTGTAGGAAGAGATGGCTGAAAACAGAAACGAATTTCAGCTCGAAAGATTCCGCAAAGGGGATACGATTTTCAGGGAGGGCGAGTCCGGCGACTGCGCTTACTTGATTCGAAGCGGCGTTGTCAAGATCTACCGGATGATGGACAACACCAAGCTCAGCATCACCCACCTGAAAGCCGGTCAGATCATGGGAGAGATGGCCGTCATCAGCGTGGCCCCCCGCTCGGCGTCGGCTGAGGCGGCCGAAGATTGCGAGCTGGTAAAGATAGACGTGCAATCCCTCAACATAGCCCTCGACAAGACCCTTCCCGTCATCAAGGCCATGCTGAACCAACTGATTCACCGGTTCCGGACCATCGACCGTCAGAGCTCGCTCAAGGAGATCGATAAAATCCTTATCTGCGCCTCCACCGTCATGGACCTGATCCATCGGGATGGTCCTGAAAAAGAGTACACCCAGGTCTTTTCCCTGATGCGAAGCCGGTTCGGCGTGACCGAGGCCGTGTTGGAAAACATCGTCCACAAACTGGCCGATCAGGGGTTGATCGAGGAGAGCGAAGAGGGCGGGATCAGACGCTTGAAAATCAAGGGAGGTCCGGGAAAAGAGGGACCGGAAAAGGCGATCAAGAGTCTGGGGTCGGATGATACATTCATCCCCATCGAAACCTTCGCGAAGGTGCTTAAAACCACCCCCAAGGATGTGATCGTCCGGGCCGGGATCGGAGACATTCCCGAAAAGATTTTTTATATTTCCAGGGAACAGGCCGCTCTCTGGGCCGAGGATATCGGAGAAGACTATTTTGATGATCCAATCAAGGAGTAAAACTCGATCTTCAAGTTTTTAGGAAATTTGTTCAAATCCAACGCCGGAGTTGGGAAAATTAACAGGGGAATCGCATGTAGAATAGGGCTTGGTGAGTGATTTAAGTCATAACTTGAATTGATTATCAATGCGGCG
>JAGVHJ010000481.1 GCA_020056645.1 Desulfobacterales bacterium | reverse complement strand
AGGCGGCGGCCAAGGTGCCGTCCACGGTGTTATAATAAATAGAGTGGCGTTTGTCGATGGCGGCCTCGTCCTGATCATCGGCACGGGCGCTCAAGGAGCCGCCGCATACCCGGCACTTGTCCCCATTGGGTTTGATCGCGTCGATATGGATGTTGTTGGGGTGGTTGTTGTCGTTGATGCAGAGCCTTCTGCCGGTGATTCTCTTTTTCGCGATCTCTCTGTCAAGAATGATTTCAACAATGACATCCAGTTTCATGCCAGCGGCCTTGAGGGACTCGTCAAGCTTGATGGCCTGGGTCTTGTTTCTGGGGAAACCATCCAGGAGCCATCCTGTTTTGCAATCGTCTTTTTTTAGCCGGTCCAAGATCATGGGGATGGTGATTTCATCGGGTACGAGATCTCCTTTGTCAATGTAGCTTTTGGCCTGTTTCCCAAGCTCGGTTCCGCCCTTGATATTGTCTCTGAAAATGCCGCCGGATTCGATGTGAGCCACATTGTACTTCTCTTTCAGCAAGGCGCCCTGGGTGCCCTTGCCGCTGCCGTTGGGTCCGAAAAATAAGATGTTCATGATGGATTCCTTTCATTAAAGGGTGTATCAGTTTATATGGCACAAATTTATGGCACGAAAAAGAACTTATCTATAGAACCGGATTGGCCTTGTCAAGGATCGATTAAGATTGATATAGGAGTAACCCGGATAAAAGCATGGGGATTCAAGATGGTATCGAGTCAAAAAGAGATTCTTAAAATCGCGGTCACAGGAAGCGCGGGGTCGGGAAAAAGCGCGGTTTGCGCCCGGTTTAAGGCCTTGGGGCTTCCGGTATTGAGCTCGGACGAGCTTGCCCGGCAGGCGGTCTCGCCTGGCATGCCAGCCTATGAAAAAATAGTCGGTTTTTTCGGGAAAGAGATCCTCGCCGAAACAGGGCTTCTGGACCGGAGGCGGATGCGGGAGAGAATCCTTCAGGATCCGGCCTCAAAAAAGGCCCTTGAAGGATTCGTCCATCCGGAAATTTTTTTTCTCATGGAAAAAGGAATCGACAACGCCAGTAAAAAGGGAGAGAAGGGAGTCGTGGTCGAAGTGCCCCTTTTATTCGAACTTGGCATGGAAAAGATGTTTGATATGATTGTCCTGGTCAGTATCGACCGGGATCTTCAGATCAGGCGGCTGATGGCCCGGGATCAGATTACGGCCGATGGGGCCGCGGCCCTTCTCGCCCTTCAGATGCCGGAAGAAAACAAACGGACGCGGGCTCATGTGGTTATCGCAAACAACGGAAGCATGGAAGAGATGATGCGGGCCGTGGATCAAATCTATCATGATCATATCCGGAAACAATTCCGGTAAACCAGACCCTTGGCCCGGCGCTTCAGGGCAAAAATCGATTATTTTTTGGCTTTTTTTAATCATAATGGGCAGTTAAAAATTCTTGACATTGAAAATCGCCTAATATAATAGGAGTGAATGATTTAGGTTTTGCCGAAGCCCGGGAATTATCTTAATAAAATAGTCTGCAATCATTAAGTGCCATTCTCCTTCATATTTTTCATGGATTTAAATCATTATAAACGCATCTCCAGTAGAAATGGTTTATAACAACGGGGTTGATTGCAGACGAGAACAACGATAGATCTCGTCCTTTAGTAAAGAGCCGCGCCAAACGCGGCGTGATTTTCCTGCAGAGCCGGAAAACGAGGGTAAGCTGGTGTTCATCTGAATGAGTGTCCTTAATATAGAGATTCCTTCAAAATAATTTAATCAAACGGGGTAAATGGGAATGAATATTGTTGAATTAAAAGGGAAAAAAATCAGCGAATTAACCAAAATGGCCAAGGAGTTCGATATCGACCGGGCTGCCGGCATGCGGAAACAGGAATTGATTTTTTCACTTCTCCAGGCCCAGATCGAAAAAGATGGTTTGATCTATGGAGAAGGAACGCTTGAAATTTTGCCGGACGGTTTTGGATTTTTAAGATCCCCTGACTGCAACTATCTTCCCGGACCCGACGACATCTATGTGTCACCTTCCCAAATTCGCCGCTTTAACTTGCGTACCGGAGACACCGTATCCGGCCAGATCCGCCAGCCCAAGGAGTCGGAACGTTACTTCGCCCTTCTGAAGGTGGAGGCCATCAATTATGAAAATCCGGAGGTGGCCCGGGAGAAGATATTGTTCGACAACCTGACCCCCCTCTATCCTGAATTGAAAATGAACCTGGAGAACCGTCCCGACAACTACTCCATGCGGGTGGTCGAGCTGATCGCCCCCATCGGGTTTGGCCAGCGCGCCCTGATCGTATCCCCGCCCAGAACGGGAAAGACCATGCTCCTTCAGAATATCGCCAACAGCCTGATCGCCTCCCATAAACAGGTGATCCCCTTTATTCTTTTAATCGACGAGCGTCCAGAAGAGGTTACCGACATGCAGCGGAACGTCAAGGCTGAAGTCATCAGTTCCACCTTTGATGAACCTGCCGAACGTCATGTCCAAGTGGCCGAGATGGTTATCGAAAAGGCAAAACGACTGGTTGAACACAAGAAAGACGTGGTGATTCTCCTTGACAGCATCACCCGGCTCGCACGGGCCTACAATTCGGTCATGCCCCCTTCGGGAAAAATTCTCTCCGGCGGCGTGGACTCGAACGCCCTTCACCGGCCCAAGCGCTTTTTCGGCGCCGCCCGGAACATTGAAGAAGGCGGAAGTTTAACCATCATCGCGACCGCCTTGATCGAGACCGGCAGCCGTATGGACGAGGTGATTTTCGAAGAGTTTAAAGGCACCGGCAACCAGGAGCTGGTTTTGGACCGGAAACTCGCCGACCGGAGAATGTATCCGGCCATCGACATCAACAAATCCGGCACCCGGAAGGAGGAGCTTCTCATCAAGTCCCAGAATTTGGACCGGATTTGGATATTGCGGAAACTCTTGT
>JAGVHJ010000221.1 GCA_020056645.1 Desulfobacterales bacterium | reverse complement strand
CATGGATTGGAATTCCCATCGCCAGTTTGAAATGTACTATGGTATTCCTGGTACGGGAAGCGTTATTCTTTTGATGAATATCCGCCTCTCTCCTCCGGACCTAAGCTATGTGGTGAATCACTCGGAAGCCAAATTTATCGTGGTGGACGAAACACTGCTTCCTCTGGTGGAGGCGATCGCGCCTTCATGCAAAAGCGTTCAGGGCTATATTATCGCCACGGACAAACCTCTTTCCGCCATTAACACCCGGCTCTCGCCCGTTTACAGCTACGATGAACTTCTCCAAGACGAACAAGAGGATTTCCAATGGCCGGTCATAGATGAGAAATCCGCCTATGGAGCCTGTTACACCACAGGAACCACCGGAAAACCCAAGGGAGTCTACTACTCCCACCGGAGCATCTATCTTCACGCCATGGCGGTGGCTTTAACCGGCGAAATGAGCGTGAAGGACTGTTATTACCAGCTTGTACCCATGTTTCACGCCATGGGGTGGGGTGGGGCCCATGCGGCCATGATAACGGGAGCCAAGTATGTGCTGCCCGGAATGTATAACGCACTCGATCTAGGCACGCTGGCGGAGCCCCTTGTTTCCGAAAACGTGACGATCGCCGCAGGCGCGCCTGCCCTTCTCATGCCCATGCTCGAATATCTAAAGAAGCTCGATAAGAAACCCGATCTCTCCAGAACCCGTTTTCTGTGCGGCGCGACCGAGCCATCCATCGCCATGATGAAAGCATATAAACAGTTGACGGGGGCGGAAATCCTCCATGCATACGGTGCAACGGAAACAACGCCCCTTGTGTGTGGCAACACGATGACGCCATGGCTTGAAAAAGAATTATCCGAAGAGGAGAAGTGGGATCTAAAACGGAAGCAGGGAATTTGTGTGGTGGGGCTCGACATGAAAACCGTGGACCATCAGGGGGCTGAGCTTCCCAGGGATGGGAAATCGCCCGGCGAAATTCTCATCCGGGGACCGTGGATTACAGGAAGCTATTACAACGCACCGGGATCGGAAGTCAATTTTACGACGGACGGCTTCTGGAAAAGCGGGGACGCGGGCACCATCGACAAGGAAGGCTATCTGAAAATCACCGACAGGGTAAAAGACCTGATCAAGAGCGGCGGCGAATGGATTTCATCCGTGGATATGGAAAACGAAATTCTCTCTCATCCCAAAGTGCTTGAGGCGGCGGTGACTGGGGTGGCCCACCCAAAGTGGGAAGAGCGTCCCGTGGCCCTGGTGGTTCCCCGGCCCGAAGAGAAAGAGAACATCACAACAGATGAAATCCGGGACCATCTGGCCAAAAAATTCGCCAAATGGCAACTTCCCGAATCGATTCTCTTTGTGAATCAGATCCCCAGAACCAGCGTCGGGAAAACGAACAAAAAAGTGATTCGCGAAACCTACAAGGATATTTACAACCCATGACACCCAGGATCATGGGCTCATTAAAGAATGGAGGATGAAAAAGAATGGAAGGAAAAGTGATTATCACTGCGGCGCTTTCAGGAGCAGGCACTTTTAAGAGCAACAACCCGGCCGTTCCCTATTCCAGGGAGGAGTTCGCGGAAGAAGCCGCGAAATGTTACAAGGCAGGGGCCGCCATGGTGCATGTTCACGCACGGCAGGCGGATGGCATGGCCACCCATGACGTGGAACTGATCCGCGCAACCTACGACGCCATAAAAGAGAAGACGCCGGAACTCATCGTCAATCTAAGTTCCGCCGTTGGCCTTGGAAAAACGCCTGAGCAGCGGATCGAGCAGATCATAAAGATCAAGCCGGAGATGGCCTCCCTCAACACCAACACCATGAATTTCAGTATCCTCGACAGAAAAACCGGACGAATTGTCTTTGACTATATTTTCGAGAACACCTTCACGATGATTCAGGATTTTGGAAAAGCCATGGAAAAAAACGGCGTGAAGCCCGAGGTGGAGCTCTATGACATGGGCGGACTCGATAATTTCCTTCTCATCATGAAACAAGGCTTTTTTTCCGAACCGATCAATTTCAATTTTGTCTGGGGCGTTGCAGGGGGTCAGAAGTTCAGGCCGGAGGTATTTGTGGCCATGAAAAATGCGCTTCCGCCCCGTTCCAATTTCACGACCTGCGGCGTTGGCAACGATGAATTCCCGGCCATCATGCAGTCGTGCCTCATGGGAGGCCATATGCGCGTGGGATTGGAGGATAATGTCAGAACCCCTAAAGGAGAACTGGCCAAGGGAAACTACGAGTTGGTGGAGTGGGCGGTAAAGGTCGCGGAAATCATGGGACGGGAAGTAGCAACCCCCGATGAGGCTAGAGAAATCATGGGAATCGCAAAACGATAGAGAAACACTTTTTTAGCCAAAGGGAGAGGGCTCCTTTTTCAATTCGCCGCGCCTGGACCGACGCTTTTTTCCGGGCGCGGAATCGTCTCTTGCCATGGAGAAAACTTTCTTCTTTTTTTTATCGTGCCCGTTTAAGTTCTTCTTTACTCTGAAAAACAGATGGTGTAATTATTCTCCATCAAAGCTTGCCTGCCAAAGAATCGTTAACAAGGACGGTTACATTAAAAAGCGGCGCTGACAAAAATACGGTGGTTTTTTTCAGGGCGGTCATATCATCAAACGTTTTACCAAAAGGAGAAAAAAATGTTTCACTCGTCAGACACAGGGATGATTGTAAATGCTCAGCCAGGGTCTGAGAAAGATGAAGAACCTCCAGGTTCCAGGGCCGAAGTCACCTTCGACGACTTTCACGAGCGTCTCTCATCGCCCATCCCCTCCGATCATGTTTCTCCATTAATTTCAAATACATCTAAATCATTCAAGCAAAAAACAACCCATTTCCGCAAAACCTTTTTCCCAGGCGTTACTGAAAAAGAATGGAATGACTGGCGCTGGCAAGCTCAAAACTGTATCACACGCCCCGAACACCTTAAACGATTCCTCTCCATGAGTGTGGAAGAAGAGGCCTATTTCGCCCGGTCCATGAGCGAATTACCGCTGAAGATCACACCTTATTATATGAGTCTTCTTGTTGGCCTTGAATCAAACCATCCCTTGCGGAAAACCGTCGTGCCGACCATCCACGAATGGTTCAAGGCCCCCTGTGAAGAGAATGACCCATTGAATGAAGAGTCCCAGAGCCCGGTTCACGGTCTTGTGCATCGCTATCCAGACCGGGTTTTACTGCTGGTTTTGGATTTCTGTGCGACCTATTGCCGTTACTGCACCCGGTCACGGGTGGTTGGCAAGGGCACGATTCACCCCCAGAAGTCCCGCCTTGAAAAAGCCATCGATTATATCAGAAACACGCCCACTGTCCGGGATGTACTACTCTCCGGAGGCGACCCGCTCCTTCTGAGCGATGAGCGTCTCGAATGGATTTTAAAGCAACTTCGGCAAATTCCCCATGTGGAGATCATCCGTATCGGCACCAAGGTCCCGTCGGTTCTTCCCCAGCGAATCACCCCGAAGCTCGTTCGGATGCTCAAAAAATATCATCCGTTATGGATGAGCCTTCATTTCATTCACCCGGCGGAGTGTAACGACGCCTCACAGAAAGCCTGCAAACTTCTCGCTGAAGCGGGGATTCCCCTTGGCTCCCAGACGGTGCTTTTGAAAGGAGTAAACGACTCCGTCGAGACCATGAAAGCGCTTGTACAAAGCCTGATGAAAATGCGTGTCCGTCCCTACTATCTCTATCAGTGCGACCTTGTATCCGGAACCAGCCACTTCCGGACCACCGTTCAAAAAGGAATCGATATCATCCGGGGGTTGCGGGGCCATACAAGCGGATACGCCGTTCCCAACTATGTAATCGACGCGCCGGGCGGCGGGGGGAAGATTCCTGTGACGCCCAATTACATCCTTGAGCATGCAACAGACGGACTCACGCTCTCCAACTACGCTGATCAACACTTTCACTACCCGGAACCCCTTGATCGGTCGGACGCTCGTTGCCCCATGGAGGCTCCCTATGTCTAAAAGACACATCTGCGCAAGATGCGCTGGAAATGGGCCGACCTGCTGCGAAGGGCCCGACAGGGATATTTTTATCACAAAAGGGGATGTGAAACGGATTGAAACCTTTTTGCACAACACCGATTTTTTTGAATATCGCAAACCGGTGAACCAGGAGTATCTGGAAACGGATGATCCCCTCTGGACAAATTATGTTTTCAGGGAAGATAAAAGCCGCCGGGTAGTCAAATTGAACGACTCGGGGAAGTGTCAGTTCTTAACTCCTTTTGGATGCACGCTCCCCACCCATGTCCGGCCCCTTATCTGCCGTCTCTTCCCCTTTCAGTATAACGCATCCGGAATATCCAATGAATTGGAGCGCGAGTGCCCAAGGGAGTTTCTCTCCCAAGGGGAGAGCCTTGTTCAGGCTCTTGGCATCGACAAGAAGGACGCCATGATGTGGCACCAAACCCTTTATCAGGAAATCTTATGGGAGAAAGAAGAGGATGAAATTAACCATCGGACTCACTTATGATTTAAGATCCGAATATCTTCAGATGGGATACAGCGAAGAGGAGACCGCCGAGTTTGACCGTGCGGACACGATTATCGCCATTGAAAACGCATTGATGGCCCTGGGCCACACAACAGACCGGATCGGAAACGCGAAGAAACTCACCGAAAGGCTGGTCAGGGGAGACCGGTGGGATCTGGTTTTCAATATCGCCGAAGGCTTGAACGGACTTTCAAGAGAGGCGCAGGTTCCGGCCATTCTTGACCTTTATGAAATTCCCTACACATTCTCAGATCCGGTCGTGATGGGTTTAACCCTCAACAAGGGGCTGACCAAACAGATCATTAAAGACAACGGATGCCCCACCCCTGAATTTAAGGTTATCTCCCAACCGGAAGATGTGGATGGAATCCACTTTAACCCGCCCTATTTTGTAAAACCGATTGCCGAAGGAACCGGGAAAGGGATTACTCCCCAATCCATCATCCGGGAGAAAAAGGATCTAAAGGATGCCTGCCTTGATCTTTTATACAGATATCAGCAGCCGGTTCTTGTTGAAAAATTTCTTTCCGGAAGGGAATTCACTGTTGGCGTCCTTGGAACCGGGCATGAGGCGGAGGCCTTCGGAACCCTGGAAGTGATTCTTCTTGAAAATGCGGAGCAGAACGTTTACTCTTATAAAAACAAAGAGAAGTGCGAGGAGTGCGTCCAGTATGCGCTTGTAAACGGAGAAACAGACCCTATGGTCAAGGCTGCGGAAGCGGTCTCCCTCCTTGCCTGGAGATCGCTTGGGTGTCGGGATGGAGGACGGATTGACCTCCGGTGCGACGAATTTGGAAACCCCTATTTTCTGGAAGTAAACCCCCTTGCGGGGTTGCATCCCCAACACTCCGACCTTCCGATTCTATGCAATCAGATGGGTATTCCTTATATTCAGTTGATCAATCGCATTGTCTCCTCCGCCGCAACCCGTGTCAGTTCCCTGCCGGGTCAGATGATGAGAATGAGACGATGCGTATAGCCATTCTCCACAACGCGGTTTCCGAAGAGGCCGCCCCCGATGAAATAGACGTCATGGCCCAGGTGGACGCGGTATCCGGTGAGTTGAAAAACCGGGGCCATGATATTTTAATTCTTCCCTGCGACCTGAATCTGAAGAATCTGAAAAATCAACTTCTCTCTTTTTTTCCTGATGCGGTTTTCAATCTGACGGAATCATTAGATGGTCAGGGACGGCTCATTTCAATTATTCCATCGCTTCTGACATCCATGGGAATCCCCTATACAGGTTCCCCTGCCGATGGAATCCATTTCACTTCGAACAAACTTCTTGCCAAAGAAAAAATGACGGCAGAAGGACTTCCAACCCCTGCCTGGTCTGGCTCCTACCCGGATGATATCACTTCCCCATCCGATATTCTTCTCTTATCTCCGGAAAAAAAAACATGGATTGTAAAATCCGTATGGGAGCATGCCTCTTTGGGACTGGACGATACAGGAATGGTAAGAAACGGAACCAAGGATAAACTCTTCTCTCGTATGGAAGAACGGTCCCCTCTCCTGGGAAAGGAGTGCTTTGTCGAAGAGTATATTGACGGGCGAGAGTTTAACCTCTCTCTGATTGCCGATAGAAACAGCGTGAAGGTTCTGCCGCCTGCGGAAATCCTCTTTGATGGATATGACAAGGAAAAGCCAAAAATCGTCTGCTATAACGCCAAGTGGCGGGAAGACTCCTATGAATACTCCCACACCCCAAGGCGTTTCGATTTTCCTGAGTCGGATGGTCCGCTTCTTGAAATCCTCAAGAACCTATCCCTTCGAGCCTTTCACCTCTTCCGCCTGAAAGGATACGCCCGTGTTGATTTCCGGGTCGATGAAAATGGCAATCCCTTTATTCTGGAAGTAAACGCCAACCCATGCCTCTCTCCAGATGCGGGATTTCAGGCGGCCCTTGACCGCGCCGGCATCACTTTCAATGAGGCCATTTCCCGAATCATCGACGGCGCCTTGGGCAAAAATCCATCAAGGCCGGTTCCCCTTTCCCGACCCCATCCGCCGCCTGCCTGCCATTTCAACTTAAGGGAAGATCCCGCTCCTTCCGACATCCACGCCATCCGGGAACTCGTTCATGAAACCGGTTTTTTCCATGATTATGAGGTGGATGTGGCGGTAGAGCTGGTTGAAGAACGCCTGGCCAAAGGATCGGCGGCAAGCGGATATAGCTTTATCTTCCTGGAATCCGAAGGCAAGATGATCGGATACGCCTGTTACGGTCCGATCCCATGCACGAAAAACAGCTACGATCTTTATTGGATCGCCGTTGCCCCTCGATTCCAGAAACAGGGCTTCGGAAAAATCCTCATCGACGAAACCGAGAACCGGATACGGACAAAGGGGGGAAAGAGGATCTATATCGACACCTCCGATTCCGCCAAATACCGAACGACCTTCTCATTCTACCAAAATTGTGGATACCGTCTGGTCTCGCTCATTAACGACTTTTACAAGGAAGGAGATGGCAAGGCGGTTTTTAGAAAGGTGATCCCGGACGAGACATTAGCCTGTGATTCAAATAAGTTATCCCAGAAGATAGTAACTTCTCAATAAGTCCGGGTTACATTGGAACTTACTATACAGATGAGCTTGACCTAATCAAATCCGGAAGGGGCGGAATGGCATTTATGTTT
>JAGVHJ010000352.1 GCA_020056645.1 Desulfobacterales bacterium | reverse complement strand
AAAAATTTTGACCGCAGGAATACATGAGGTATTTCGAGGATCAAATTTTTTTTCCAACGCCGGAGTTGGGAAAATTAACAAAAACTTGAACATCGAGTATAACAAAAATGAAGATAAAGTGGTCTATTGAAAAAAAATTCAAAGAGCGTTTTTTCCTGCCAGTCGTGCGGTGTTCAATCACCCAAATGGATGGGGCGGTGCCCTGAATGCGGCAAGTGGGATACCTTTGTGGAAGAGAGCGTCACGTCACGCTTTTCAAACCATGGGGGAAAACATCCCTCCACACTAGGCCTAAAGCCTCTTCCCATGGATGCGATTGAGCTTGCCAGCGAAGAACGGCTTCAGACGGGGATCAAGGAGTTTGACCGGGTTCTGGGCGGTGGAATCGTTGCAGGTTCGCTCATTTTGATCGGCGGAGATCCGGGGATCGGAAAATCCACCTTGATGCTCCAGGCCCTTTATGGTATCGGCGAAAAGGGCGGGAAGGTTCTCTACGTGTCCGGTGAAGAGTCGATGCGGCAGATCAAGCTGCGAAGCGAACGGCTGAAAACCATCTCGCCCAATATCCTGGTGGCCTCTGAAATCGACCTGGATACAATCATGGCCGGTTCGGACGCGATCAAGCCCGATGTGATCGTGATCGATTCGATTCAGACCATGTTCAATGCCGAATTGACCTCCGCGCCTGGAAGCGTAAGCCAGGTGAGAGAGTCGACCATGCGCCTCATGGTCTTCGCCAAAAAGTCCGGCGTCCCTGTTTTTTTGGTGGGCCATGTCACCAAGGATGGCGCTATCGCAGGGCCTCGGATCATGGAGCACATGGTGGACACGGTCTTGTATTTCGAGGGGGACCGGAATCATGTATTCCGGATCCTGAGAGCGGTCAAAAACCGGTTCGGCTCCACCAATGAGATCGGCGTATTCGAAATGAAGGACCAGGGGCTCAAGGAGGTGTCGAATCCGTCGGCCATTTTTCTCTCGGAACGCTCCAAAAGCGCCCCCGGCTCCGTGGTCACGGCCAGCATGGAAGGAACCCGTCCCATTCTGGTGGAAATTCAGGGCCTTGCATCCAACACCAATTTTGGGACTCCCCGGAGAACCGTTCTGGGCCTTGACCAGAACCGGGTGGCCCTTCTGGTTGCTGTGATGGAGAAAAAAATCGGTCTCAATCTTCTGGGCCACGATATTTTCATGAATGTGGCGGGAGGCGTTAAAATTATTGAGCCGTCGGTAGACGTGGGGATCGTCTCCGCCATCGCCTCAAGCTATCTCAACCGGTCGATTCCAGAAGGAACCGTTGTGATGGGCGAGGTGGGGTTGACCGGAGAGGTGCGCGCCATCAGCCATGTGGAGGCAAGGGTCGGAGAGATAAAAAAAATGGGATTTTCACGGGTCATTATTCCGGAAAACAACCTGCGTCAGATGACAAAAATGAGTGGGATCGAGGTGACGGGAATTAAAACAGTTTCCGACGCCATGGAAATACTCTTCTGAAAGAAGGCGGAGCCACAGAGGGATGAAACAGAACAAGAACAACCCGTGGGAGGACCACTATACCCGACAGGCGAAAAAGGAAAAGTTTCCCGCCAGATCCGTATTCAAGCTCAAGGAGCTTGAAGAGAAGTTTACTATTATAAAAAAGAATGATAAGGTGCTTGATCTCGGTTGCGCCCCTGGTTCCTGGCTGCTATATGCAGCCCAGGTGACCGGCCCCGCCGGTCAGGTCACGGGAATCGATTTGAAACCCGTCGATATGAAACTGCCCCTGTGGGTGACGGTTATTTCGGCGGATATCTTTGAGCTGGAAGGACGGTTCCGGGAAGCAATCGGCGTCGGGTATCAGGTTGTCCTGAGCGATATGGCCCCGTCAACCACGGGAAGAAAAGATATGGATGCTTACCGCTCCTATAATCTCTGCATGGCGGCGTTTGCCCTGGCGAAAGAGGTTCTGGATGAAGGCGGATGCTTTGTATGTAAAATATTTCAAGGCGGCGAGTTTAATAGCTTCAAGGAGCTGGTGAAGGCGGGTTTCACGTCGTGTCGGATTTTCAAACCTGAAAGTTCAAGAAAGGCGAGCAGGGAAATATATATTATTGGCATAGGAAAAAAATAGGGGGATAGTATGTCTGGTCATAATAAATGGTCAACGATTAAACATAAGAAAGGCGCCGCAGACGCCAAGCGTGGAAAAGTGTTCACCAAGCTCATCAAGGAGATCACCGTTGCGGCCAAAATGGGAGGCGGCGATCAGAACGCCAACCCAAGGCTTCGGATGGCTGTTCTCGCGGCAAAAGCGGAAAATATGCCGAAAGCCAACATTGAGCGGGCGGTCAAGAAAGGCACAGGCGAACTGGAGGGTGTCGACTATGAGGAGATCGTTTATGAAGGATATGGCCCAGGGGGAGCTGCGGTGATCGTGGAAGTGATGACCGACAACAAAAACAGGGCGGTTGCCGATGTGCGTCATATTTTCAATAAAAACAACGGCAATCTCGGCGCGAACGGATGTGTGGCCTGGATGTTCGCTAAAAAAGGAATCTTTATCGTCGACAAAAAGGAAGCCAGTGAAGAGCGGCTCATGGAGATCGCCATTGAGGCGGGGGCGGAGGATGTGAAGGATGACGGCGACACCTTCGAGGTGACGACGGCTCCGCCGGATTTCGAACTGGTCAAAACGGCCCTTGAAGGAGCCGCCATACCCTTCCATGACGCCGAAGTGACGATGGTTCCCCAGAACATGGCCAAGGTGGAAGGAAAAGATGCGGAACAGATGATCAAGCTGATGGATATGCTGGACGATTGCGACGATGTTCAGAAAGTCTATACAAACGCGGACATACCCGATGATATGATCGGTGCGATGTAAAAAAAATTTCTGATACTCGATCTTCAAGTTTTTAGGAAATTTGTTCAAATCCAAGGCGGAAAAAAATTTTGACCGCGGGAATACATGAGGTATTTGGAGGATCAAATTTTT
>JAGVHJ010000257.1 GCA_020056645.1 Desulfobacterales bacterium | reverse complement strand
GGAGCCCCTTTTTCCATCACGGCCCCGGAAGGCTCCTACCTGGCCGATGTGGATACCCCGCCCGGTGTCTTGAAAATCGCCTTTTCAACACGCTCACCCCTTGGGACACCGCTTCACCCGGAATGCGAGAAAGCGGTGAAAAACGCGGCTAAAACCCTGGAGGCTCTGGGGCATATCGTGGAAGAAAAAGAGCCTGCGATCGATGGCGTCAAACTCGCGCACAGCTATTTCACCATGTATTACGGCACGGTCGCGGCCACGTTGAAACACCTGAAAACGATTTTGGGAAGAAAGGCCCGCCGGAGCGACGTGGAGATGATGACCTGGACCATCGGCCTGATCGGAAAAACCATCAGCGCGGGAGATCTGGTGGAGGCCATCAACGAATGGGATCAGGCGGCGCGCATCACGGGACGCTTTCATGAAACCACCGATATTTACATCACCCCGACCCTGGCCTATCCTCCGCTCCAGATAGGGGAGCTCAACCCCAAACTCTACGAGATCCTGGGAATGAAATTCATCAACGCCTTTGGACTGGGAGGCCTTCTCGTGGCGACAGGCATGCCCCAGGTGACCGCCATCCGAAGCCTCCAGAAAACCCCCTTCACCCAGCTTCCCAATCTGACCGGACAGCCGGCCATGACCCTTCCCCTTCACATGACCCCTTCCGGTCTGCCGGTAGGCGTTCAGTTTATCGCCCGCACCGGCGATGAACGGAGTCTCTTCCGGCTTGCGGGACAGATTGAAAAAGCGCACCCCTGGTTTGACAGGCGGCCACCCGCGCTCCTCTAATCGGAGAGAGCCATTTCATAGGCCCCGAGAAGTTCAGGAGCTGAATGCTCCCATGAGAGATGGGTTTGAACGCGATCACGCCCGGCCTTTCCGAGACGCCCTCGCAAGGGGGCGTCGCCGGCCAGTTCAAGAATTTTCCGGGCCAGATCCAAGGAACAGTTGGGCCTGGCGTAGAGGGCGGCCTCGCCGCATGTGATCCGGGTCTCTTTCAGGTCAAAGGCGACAACCGGTTTTTCAAGGGCCATATACTCCATCGCCTTGTTCATCGTCGAGACATCGTTCAACCGGTTGAGCGGGTCCGGCTGAACACAGATATCGCAGGCGGAAAGAGTTTCTATCATTCGGTCATGGGGCAGGCGGCCCGTAAATAGAAGGCGGGAATCGATACCCATCCCGCGTCCCCATCGCTTCAGTTCCTCAAGACTCGGCCCGCTCCCCACCAATACAAACCGGATATCGGAGCGGCGACGAAGGATATGAGAGGCCGCCTTGAGCAGATACTCGACCCCATCCTGCTCATTCATGTTGCCCAGGTAGCCCACCAGAATTTCATGCTCCTGTTTCAGCCCCTTTTCAGGAGAACGCATTCTGAATTGCACAAGATCAGGGCCGTTTCGCACCACTTTCCATCCTCTCTTTGGTTTTCCAGCGCGGTTGGTCACGATCTCCTTATAAGAATCGTTGGTTGAGATCACCACATCCGCCAATCGAACCGAACACTTTTCCAGAAAGAGGAGCATTTGGTAAAGAAAACCGGTTTTACCAGAACGAGCCCCCTCCTTTCTGGAAAGGAAGAGTTCCGGGCACAAGTCGTGGTGATCAAAGATAAACCGCCGGCCCAACACCCTGTATGGAAGCGCCACCAGCCATAAAATATCGATGGGGTTAGTGGCGTGGAAGACCGAAAAACCATGCCTTAAAAAGACGAATCCCGTGAGGAGCGATCCGAAAAAGAGGGTCGACGAGTGCTCGGCCAAACGCCCCGGAAGCGTTACCGCAACGTTTTTCGGATAGAAATAGATCCGGAGGCGCGGATGGATGATTCGCCGGAAGGGATCGCCGGGATATCGGGGCGAGATGACCGTCACATCAAAACCCGCCGCCACAAGCGTTGTCGCCTCCCGGATCACCCGGTTATCATAGGTGAAGGAACCATCCTCGATAAATATCAGGGTTTTTCTTTCCACAGGGCGTCTGTCCGGCAAGGGGGAGAGGCTTGGGCGGCGGCCTCTCACGGTTTTCTATGGGCCTTGGATTTTGTTTTTTTCCGTTTTAAAAAATGGCGCGGATCAATGGCGTCGGGTTTGGCGAGAATCTGCTGAAGATAATTTTTTTGATTTAAAATGGAGCGCCGATAGAGATCCGAATCAATGCCAAACCGTTCCTTGAAATGGTGCTTCATAAACCGGTCCACCCCACCCAGAACCGTTTTCACCCGGTTTTCGGTGAAATCATAAAAGCCGACGGTTTTTCTCAAGAGATCGATTTCGCTCGTGTAATCGCCCACCTTGCCTTCCTTGAACTCCTTATAAAGAAAGCTCAATTTTTCCAAATAGGTCCGGTCCGCCATCTGGGCGAACAGGTCGGCCACACCGAGCATTTTTCCCAAAAGCGCCACCTCCTTCGAGGCGAATTGGATCTCGGGAATGGTGGCGGCAAGGTCGGTGCAGAGGATCATCTTTCTGCCCTCTTCGATTTCAGAAGGATCAAGACCGAGATCTTCACCGAAACGCACGAAAAAGGTGATGCTTCTTTCCACATGGTGGGCCGTGTATTTGGCTCCGGTTCCTTCGTAATCGGACTCTTCCAGGATATATCCCGCGTCATGAAATAGGGCGGTGATCATGGCGAGCGCGACCATGCGGTCCGAAAAGCGCTCGCCGGCGATGAAGGCCCCATGCACCAGACGGGCCATGGCGATAATCGTGTCGGTGGTGTGCCTTAAATCGTGGTAAAGGGTGTTACACCGTTGGTATCCGGGAAACCGGCCCTCGTAGAGATCGACCGTCATGTTGAAGGCCGATATCACCATGGAGAGATCGATACCCGGCGAAATGGAATATAGAATCTCCCTGATCTCCTTGATAACCGATGGCAGAGAATCCGCTCTGATCAGATCAGACAGCAACGCCTCACTCATGGATAAAGCGCGTCTCCTTTGTGGGTTGGTGTGAGCCGGGTGGCGGTGACGTTCTCAGTCGTTGAGGATCATCTCCTCGATATCGAACCCTTGCTTGCGGGTCTTCCCCTCCCCTGAACCCTCCAGTTTCCTGTATAACTCCATGTATTCGAGGGTGAGTTTGTGATCCGGAGCCATGACAATCATGGGTTTTTTCAGTTCATGGGACTCTCTGATCTTGACCGATGAGGATAAAAACGCATCAATCACGGGCAGCCCCTCCTCAATCAGTTCGTTGACGATTTTTCTGGGAAGATTGGCCCGGGGCTGAAAATTGTTGACCACAATTCCCTCGATTTCAAGGGAAGGATTGTGGTCGTTCTGGATTTCATAGACGTTTTCGATTAGGGCATAGAGGGCTTGCCTTGAAAAGGCGTCACAATCAAAGGGAATGAGGCACGAATTCGATGCGATGAGCGCGGATCGCGTGAAAAAATTGAGGGCGGGCGGCGTGTCGATGAAGATATTGTCGTAGCCTTCGAGGGCCTCCAGCGCGTCTCTCAATTTGTATATCTTATAACGGGAAGCGAGCTTGGCTTCGATGTCGTTTAAAAGAGGGCTTGCGGGCAGAATATCAAGATCTGGAAAGGGGGTCTTCCGGATACACTCTTGCATGGGTGTCGGATAGAAGCTGAGGCTCAGGAGATCCTGAAAAAAATGGTAAATCGTGGGAGAGGAATCGGTTTTCTCCATGCCTGAAATATACTGGGTGGCGTTTCCCTGGGAATCCAGATCCACGACCAGTGTTTTTTTTCCATCAGCCGCACTGATGGCCGCCAGATTACATGTAATCGTGGATTTCCCGACCCCGCCTTTCTGATTGAAAACTACTCGCCGCATTTTTCATCCCTCCCCTGCCGCTCAATTCCCGATTCTCTTTTATTGGCTTTGCATTTTCAAAAAAAGACCGGGTAGGTTCAGAAACATGACAAGATCACTTGAAATTCTTTTGTCAAAATGCATAAATCAAAAACCGACTGGTGTCAATGAAACAAAACAACAAGCGATTGGAAAGGCCTTTAAATCATGTTTTCAGATAAACTGCGTGTCTCCTCCGGTGTCGATTTTCTGGACCAGG
>JAGVHJ010000164.1 GCA_020056645.1 Desulfobacterales bacterium | reverse complement strand
TCCCCGGCAGATGCCGAATATGGGAATTCCCTGGTTTTCCGCATATTCAAGGAGATCGAATTCCATGAGGTCCAAGGCTCTTTCCGTGGCTTCGAGGTTCTCATGGGGCTCTTCTCCATAAAAAGAGGGATCGACATCGATTCCGCCGGGAAGGAGCAGGCCCTGGAGGGTTTCGAGTTTTTTCTGCCGGGACTTTTCTGTGTCAAATACATAAAACGGGACCACGACGCCCTTGTTATCCCGAATGGCTTTCCGGTAGAGATCGGCCCGGTCCCTGCCCATGAGCAGTTCGAGGGTGTTTCCGTTGCTGTAGGTCAGCCCGATCCGGGTGACATGGGTGAGGGTGAAGTGGATCGTGTTTCCAGAAAGCGCCCCCTTTTCGATTTTATAAAAAGCAGGGTCGCTCTTACCAAAGTCGCCGGGCTTGAGGGTGTAAGCGCCCGATGGGACGTTGGTGAATCGGAAATCGCCATTCTGGTTTGTAATGGCGCTCCTGGCGTCATGATTGTCCGCCGAGGTGAGATAGACGACCACCCCCTCAAGCGCCTGGCCGGTTTGGTCCCGGACGCTCCCGGTAATCGTGCAGCCGGTGATGGTGAAAATGATAACTATATAGATCAGGGAGAGCCCGATCTTTTTTATAGGCCTATTTTTCAGTAGCCGAGCTCCTCATTGACAAGAATGATGGACATATCCGTGAGGATGGGCTTCCGGTGGAGGATGAGCGTAATGTTGCAGATTCTCATGGGCGTATTGCAATCGGTGCAGATACCGGTTTCCGCGCAGGGCGTCGGCATATTGAGGCTTTTCGCCCTCATGGGAGCAGCCACCTCTTTTACCCTTCTCAGGGCCGAATCCAGGTCCGGTGTTACCTTGTTCATGCCTGCAACGAGGATGACCTTTCCGGGGCCGAAGCCCATGGCGCTTGTGCGGTTTCCCACGCCATCCACGTTTACGATCTCGCCGGTCATGGAAACGGCGTTGGCGCTCGCCAAAAAGCAATCGCTCCTGAGCTCTTCCTTTCGGATTCTCAAGGACTCTTCAAAGGGCAGGCCCTGCTGATTGTGGTCATATATCGTTTTCCCCTCCTTTTTCAGGGCGTCGATAATGCCAAGGGATCGGACGGTGTCCGAGCCGCCGAACCCAAAGCTCTGGTATCCGGAGACCATCGAAAGAATCAGGGCGCCTGCTTCTTCCGCCGAAGAGACCATATGGGCGTCGAATCTGTGTTTTTTTAAACTCTCCACGCAGGCTTTAGCCCGCATCTCCCACAATATTTTTTTTTGAAGAGAATGATCCATTTTGTAGACTCCTTCGTTGTGTTAAACCGGTGATGAAAAAGAAAGCGCTTGGTTGATGGTTGTCATATTCAGGTCGAACACTATACGGCGTTCAAGAATAAAAATCAACCGTCGAAACAAATTTATCATTTGAATGTTGTTATCAAAGATGTGACATAATGGTTGCGTTTTTACTTGACATTTAAGAACAACATGTATTAGAATGGACATAAGTTGTTTAGGTAAACACTGTTTTATTTCCTGATTTAAATATGTTATGCGGATTCTTTGAGGCGCCGGCGGGGGCATTGCTGAAAAGCAGGGGGAGAGCACTCTTTGGCTGAGAGTGTTTTGGGGTCATCAATCTTTAATAAAGGAGAGGATATGAGAACGCCTAAATGGGTTTTCAGTGTGTTGGTCTTGGCCGTTTTCGGAGGAATGATTGCGTTTACCGGTTGCGACATGGGAGGGGAAAGCTCTTTGCCCACGATCGTTCTTGATACGACTTCAGGCCAGGTGGTGCTTGGAGATAGCGTCCTGATTACCGGTAAAGTGGTCAAAGGCGCGAAAGAGATCAAGGATCTTGTGGTTTTAAGCGACAATGAACAGAAGGTGGCGGATATTCCGCTGGCTGCGGATGGTTCCTTCTCTTATCAGTTTCCCATGGGGGATGGCATTTTTTCCACATGCAACTTTAGGGTGAGGGACGTGAACTATTGCACCAACCGCGAGCGGATCGCCTTTATCCGGGGCGAGAGTCTGGCCAACATGGGATATCCGGCCCAGTATGAGGCGGTGGAAGAGGCCGCCAACATCCTGGTGAACGAGCAGTTCGTGAACAACATCGTCGAAACGGCGGTGGATATCATCAACAATGAGCTGCCCGAAGCCATCGACCAGGTGGTTCCATTCACCCAGACCATTCCCGTATCCGGAATCCCTTTTGTGAGATCCATTGATGCAACGATTCATGACTTTCAGATGGGCAGCATTTTGTTGGGACCTATTTTCCTCAGAGATAACGAACAGATCGTTGCCACGGATGTTCTGATGGAGGGGGTTTCTCTGGATGGGCAGATGGATATTCACGCATGGCTATTCGGTAGCTTCACCGTTCCTTTCCGAGCCATGGCCAAAGTCCAGAATATCGCTCTGGATGAGTTCAACATGAAGGTTCTTTTTGTCGAAAAAACAAACAATATTGTTTTGAAATTCGATGCGGATGATTTGGACGCGGAATTTTTCGATCAGCTTCAGATCAACGTGAATATCGCAGGTGTTCCGTTGTGGCTGAACGGAATTCTGAACTGGGCCATCGATCTCTTGAAAGATCTGGTGGGGTGTGTTTTCAGAGCCCTTTTTGACATCATCACGATACCCCTCATGAACGTGAACGACCTGGCCATGTCCATTGACCTGGCGGATCTGGGGGCCGGTCTTCCCAGCGCCGAAATCTACGGGGCGATCTGGTTCCCGACGGGTTATTTATACGAAACCAATCCCAATTGCTCCAATTGCGGCGAAATGTATATTCAACCTGGAATCGCGTTGAAACCGGTATCGCAGAACCCGTTGAACCCAGAACTGGATCACTTCTATGCAACACCAGACGCGGGGCTTCCATCTTATGACAACCTGAGCTTCGCCTATGGCAACCACAATCTCTCCGTGGGGGTGAACGACGATATGATCAACATGTCCCTATTTGCGGCCATTCAGTCCGGAATGTTCAACAAGTATGACATCTCACCCCTCTTCCAGGAAGCGGTCAAGGAAAAGACTCAGATGGCGCTGCCGCAGATTCTGGTCTCGTTGGAAACGCCTCCCGTGGCGGACTGGTCCGGTCCCACCATCGCTCACACGGCGGCGAGCGACGGAGATTCGGTCTATGCGGGTAAATATCTGGTCAGAAACCTGGTGATCGAAATCAAGGATCAAAAGGCCACCTCGAACATGATCCGGATCAGCGTGGATGTGGATGCGGCCATGAACCTGCAAGTCAGTCAGGACGGCACCTATATCGAGGCCGCCATGGACCGGCAAGCGAGCGATTTCAATATCGGCTACCTCTATCTCCTGAATGGGGATCTGACGGTTCTTGGCAATCTGGCTGAAGATATCACCCTCTACATCGTGGATTTGATCATCGGTTCCATGATCAAGATCGACGTGCCCAGCGCCGATCTCTATGGCAATGCCATTATCCCCCATATCTATAAGGCGGAAGTGGGGGAGAATAACATGGTATTGTGGCTGGGGATGGAAAGGCCTTGATGTCGCCCAGATATTAAACTAGGAAACCATTTGTAAGAATAGCCCTGTTGGTTCACGCCGGCAGGGCTATTTTTTGTTAATTCTTCGTAACTATTCAGTACCTATTCATCAAGATGGCGAAAAGCCTTCGAGTCTCTCATGCGAAAAAAAGTGAATATCACTCACAAAGGGGCCTTTTCACGGCTAAAGCAAGGCCACAGTGAATAGTTTCAATTCTTCTCCCTCAAACACGCCTATCATCTTGAATGAAAAATGGAATCAGGAGGAGGTCTCCTTTTCCAGGATGCGATGAATGTGCGCTTCATACCAGCATTGAAAGGGGATGGTTTCAATAAATCCATTGTGACCCCCAAACCGGTGGACGATCAGATGGGTTGATGGGGTGAGGTGGAGCCCATGAAAATCATCAACGGGAATAATGGGGTCATCTTCTGCGGTGATGAGGGTCGTTGGAATGGAGAGCTCCTTCAGGGCCTTGCCGGTCAAGTCGTAACCACTGAAATAGCCCTCGATTTCTCCGTAGCCGCTGTATCGTTCAAGCACAAGGGCCGTCATTTCTCTTACGCTTTTCTTCGTCAGCAGATCGTTGAACCGGTAAAGATGGGGAAATAGCCTCTCTTTTATTCGTAGAGATTTTCGCCATTTTTTCAGGAAGTACCACTTGAGAAGCGGCGCTTGGTCGATGGCGTCGGTGGAGAGAGAGGGATTTAGGCCGGGGCTGATGGCCACAATATGCTTCAATTCGGGGATAGGGATGCGGGCGCATTTTTTGGCGATGCGGAGGACGAAATTCCCCCCCAGGGAGAATCCAACGAGAAAGGCGGGGGCGTCCTTTTCCATCTGGGCGGCCTGCCGGACCGCTTCGAACACTTCATCCAGAATGATGGCCCAGAAAAGCC
>JAGVHJ010000324.1 GCA_020056645.1 Desulfobacterales bacterium | reverse complement strand
CAGTTCCCGAGAGAAAACCCCTACATTTTCTGGAAAGAGGACGAAGTGCCTGGCGGCTGGAGTCGAGATGTCAACGAATACAGAAAATATCATAAACGATAGGGAGGAATATCATGGCTTTTATATCTTCGGGTTACAATCCGGACAAACCGCTTGAGGACAGGATAACCGATATCGGTCCTAAAAAATATGATCAATTTTATCCGCCCGTCATTGCTAAAAACAAGGGCAAATGGAAATATCATGAAATTTTAAGACCGGGCGTTCTGGTTCATGTGGCTGAAAACGGCGACAAGGTGTTCACGGTTCGTTGCGGCGGCGCGCGTCTCATGAGCGCCACCCTGATTCGGGAAATCTGTGAAATCGCCGATAAACATTGCGGCGGTTACCTGAGATTCACCACCCGAAACAACATCGAGTTCATGCTGGACGACGAATCCAAACTTCCGGCCCTTGAAAAAGATCTGGCGTCGAGAAAATTCGCGGGCGGAAGCTATAAGTTCCCCATCGGCGGAACCGGTGCCGGCGTTACCAATATCGTTCATACCCAGGGCTGGATCCACTGCCATACCCCCGCGACTGACGCATCGGGTACGGTAAAGGCCACCATGGACGTGCTGTTCAAAGATTTCCAGTCAATGAGACTCCCGGCGCAGCTTCGGGTTTCCATGGCCTGCTGTCTGAATATGTGCGGCGCGGTTCACTGCTCCGATATCGCTATTCTTGGATATCACCGGAAACCGCCCCTCCTGGATCATGAATATCTCGATAAGATGTGCGAGGTTCCCTTGGCGATCGCCGCATGCCCCACCGCGGCCATCAAACCCGCCAAAATAGATCTTCCCAACGGCCAAAAGGTGAACTCTGTCGCCGTTAATGAAGAAAGATGTATGTATTGCGGTAACTGCTACACCATGTGCCCCTCCATGCCCCTTTCCGATACGGAAGGCGATGGTATCGTTCTCATGGCTGGCGGAAAGGTCTCCAACCGGATTTCCACTCCCAAATTCTCCAAGGTTGTCGTAGCTTTCTTCCCCAATGAAATGCCCCGATGGCCCATGATGACCAACGCCATTAAAAACATGGTCGAGGCCTATGCGAAAGGCGCCAACAAATATGAGCGTCTGGGCGACTGGGCCGAAAGAATTGGCTGGGAAAGATTCTTTGATGTATGCGAACTGCCTTTCACCCATCATCTCATTGATGATTTCCGTGATCCGGCTTACTACACCTGGCGGCAGACCACCCAGTTTAAATTTTAGTACGTTGTTGTAAGGTCTTGATCTCTTGCCGGGGCGTTGTATAAAGCCCCGGCTTAAATTTTAATCAAAGGAAACGATCAATGGACGTCGCAGAAGCCAAAAAAATGATTGCTGAAGAACTTGAAAAGAAAACCAAAAGCAAATCCAAATTCTATCTCAAGGATTTCTATAAATTCCTGCCGGACGAGAGCCCGAGAGCTGTGAAAAATATTGTAAACGAAATGGTTGCCGAAGGCATTCTCGAATACTGGTCCAGCGGCAGCACCACCATGATCGGTCTCAAAGGCAGAGGCAAACAGGCCGCCGCTGAAGACGAAGAATAAATTTGAGGACAGCGTTTTCCGCTCCTGGATAAAGGCTGTCCAATTGGTTTAAAGAGCAATTCATGGAACCGGATAATCACGCTTTTCCCGGAATAGTAATTTCCGCCTTACGGGGAGGATCGGGAAAAACTCTATTATCCATAGGGATTATCGCCGCCCTGAAAGAGAGCGGTAAAAAGGTGACTCCCTTTAAAAAGGGTCCTGATTACATTGATGCGGGCTGGCTGGGGCTGGCCGCCGGTCAGCCCTGCTACAATCTCGATACGTTTCTCCTCGACATATCCACTGTAAAACACTCTTTCTATTCCCGTGCGGCCCATTCGGAGATTTCCGTTATTGAGGGGAATCGGGGCCTCTATGACGGCATAGATACCGAAGGATCCACCAGCACCGCGGAAACCGCCAAGCTGCTAAACCTTCCGGTCATTCTGTGCCTGGATTGCACCAAAACAACGCGGACCCTGGCAGCGGCGATTCTGGGGTGTCAGCACTTTGATCCGGGGGTGGATATCAGGGGAGTGGTCTTAAACCGCGTCGCCGGATCCAGGCACGAGTCCATCCTACGCACCAACATCGAGCACCACTGCGGCATCCCGGTTGTGGGCGCGATTCCCAAATTACGAAGCCATGATTTCCCCGAAAGACACATGGGGCTTGTCCCGGCCCACGAACACGACTGGGCGGTCACGGCTATCAGCGCGGCGTCCCAGTTGGCGAAAAACCATATTGATCTGGAGACCATCGTTCAGATCGCCAACGCTTCCGCGGAAAAAAATCGAACTGGCATAACCATTGAGTTTCCAGAAAGTTTACTTCCGCTAAAAAAGGCCCAAGGAGAGAGAGCGACCGCATCCGTTACCATCGGGATATGCAAAGATTCCGCATTTCAGTTCTACTACCCAGAGAACCTTGAAGCCCTTTCTGCGGCAGGCGCCGACCTTATCTATTTAAGCCCCCTCACCGATAACGCGATTCCATCGGAGATTGATGGAATATACATCGGCGGTGGATTTCCAGAAACCCATGCCCGTGAACTCGAAGCCAATACCGCCTTTCGAATTGAGCTTAAAAAGTTGGCTGAAGCGGGTTTCCCCATCTACGCGGAGTGCGGCGGTTTGATGTATATGGGCGAAAAGTTGATTCTTGAGGAAGAGTCCTATGCCATGACCGGCATTCTCCCAATTATTTTTGGATTTTCTAAAAAACCCCAGGGCCATGGATACACGGCCATCCATGTGGATAAGGAAAACCCTTATTTTCAGGTGGGAACTGGGATCAGGGGACATGAGTTCCGGTATTCAAGGGTCATTGAGTGGCCGGGCAGTCAAGCCAATACCGTCTTTGAAATGAAGCGAGGGACCGGCATCCAGGGCAAGCGCGATGGCATCTCCCAAAACCGGATATTCGCCACCTACACGCACATCCATGCGCTGGGAACACCCGAGTGGGCCCCGGCCCTTGTCAGAAACGCCCTTGCCTACCAACAGGAAAAGAGAATGTAACTTTCAGTTTGGTCTTGTTGTAGTGGCAAAAGCCAAGAAGCTCCCGAAAAAAAAATAGGGAACGAACAAAACAGGCTTTTCGCCATCTTGATGAATCGCTGCTGAATAGTTACAACTCGATCTTCAAGTTTTTAGGAAATTTGTTCAAATCCAAGGCGGAAAAAAATTTTGACCGCAGGAATACATGAGGTATTTCGAGGATCAAAATTTTT
>JAGVHJ010000248.1 GCA_020056645.1 Desulfobacterales bacterium | reverse complement strand
TCAGCACGCTTCTTCACCCCGGCCAAACTTCGCCACATGGGGAATCCTGTCAGAAATGAAATCGTTTCAGCCAGTGCCCGGACTAAGAAAGAAGCGCCGGAAGGCCGTTTCACGGTCTTAATTTTAGGCGGCAGCCAGGGAGCCCACAGAATTAATCTGCTGGTCATGGAGGCCCTCTCCCGCCTGAAAACGAAAACTGATTTTTTTTTCATTCACCAGACCGGTGAAAAAGATTGGGAGATGGTCCAGGGGTCCTATAGGGAAGCAGGGATCCCCTGTGATGTTCGGCCTTTTTTTGAAAATATGGCGGAAACCTACATGGCCTGTGACCTGATCGTCGCGCGGGCCGGGGCGACGACCGTGGCGGAAATCATGGTCATGGGGAAACCCGCCATTTTCATTCCCTATCCCTTCGCCGCGGACAACCATCAGGAGATGAACGCGAGAGAGCTTGTCAACGCGGGGGCCGCGGAGATGATGATCGAAGCCTCCCTTACCGGAGAGCTTCTGGCGGAAAAGTTCGACTATTACCGGGATAGAAAGGAACTGCTTGCCGCCATGTCGGAAAAAGCTTTAAAACAGGGGCGGCCAGAGGCCGCCGCCGCCATTGTCGATGAATGCCGCCAAATGGCCGGAGGGATGAACTGATGTATCAAAAAACCTATCACATCTTCTTTGTGGGAATCGGCGGCATCGGTATGAGCGGCATCGCCGAGCTTCTGCTGAAGCTCAACTACCGGGTTTCCGGTTCCGACCTGAAATCGACTCCGATCACGAAACGCCTGAAATCCCTGGGCGGAACCATCTACAAGGGGCATAAGGAAGAGAATATCGAGGGGGCCGATGTCCTTGTGGTCTCATCCGCCATCAAGGAAGGAAATCCGGAAGTGAGAGCCGCCAGGAAAGCGGCCATTCCAGTAATTCCCAGGGCCGAGATGCTGGCCGAGCTGATGCGACTGAAATACAGCGTGGCTGTCTCTGGAGCCCATGGAAAGACCACCACAACGAGCATGGTGGCTGCGGTTCTTGAAAAGGGGGACCTCGATCCAACAGTGGTGATCGGCGGGGTGCTGAAAAGCGTTGGCACTAACGCCCTCCACGGATTGGGCGCTTTTCTCGTGGCCGAGGCCGATGAGAGCGACGGCTCCTTTCTCAAGTTTTCTCCTTCCATCGCCGTGGTCACCAATATCGACCTGGAGCATTTAGATTTTTACAAGGACATGGAAGATATCAAGTCCGTGTTCCTGCAATTCATCGGACGAATTCCCTTTTATGGTCTGGCGGTGCTCTGTCTGGACAGCGAGCCTGTACAGCAGCTCATTCCGGAGATCAACAGCCGGTACACCACATACGGCATCAGCACCCAGGCCGATTTCCAGGCCAGAAACATCGTGTCACAGGGCCCGAAAAGCCTCTTCGACGTCTATCGCTATGGGGAAAAAATGGGAGCTATCATCCTGAACCTTCCCGGCATGCACAATGTGTTGAATTGCCTCGCAAGCATTGTGGTGGGAACCGAACTCGACATTCCCTTCGAGACGATCAAAAAGGCCCTGGAGCAGCTTCAGGGGGTCGAACGCCGGATTGAGATCAAGGGAAACGCAAAAGGCATTCTTGTGATAGACGATTATGGCCACCACCCCACGGAGGTCAAGGCCACCTTGAAGGCGGTCAGGGAGTGCTGGCCCGACAAGAGGCTGGTGGTTGTTTTCCAGCCCCATCGGTATACCCGGACACGGGCCTTGTTCAATGAGTTTTCGAGGGCTTTTTATCAAACGGACGAGCTGATCCTTGTGCCGATTTACGCCGCCTCCGAAGAGCCCATCGACGGGGTGACATCGGAACGGCTGGCCGATGAGATCAGCGCCCATGGCCATAAGAGCGTCTCTTTCATGGAGGAACCGGAATCGGTTGTCGCCTATCTTCTGGAAAATCTGAAAAAGGGAGACATCCTTCTGACCCTGGGGGCGGGGAATGTGTATCAACTGGGAGAGACGCTTGCCGAGCGGCTTTCCGCCAAGAGTAGCGCCCGTTAAGGGCGAAGGTGCGGCTGAAATGGCGTTCGACTGGAAATTGAAAGCGGAACTGGAACAGAGATTTGGGGAGTTCATTCGCATGGATGAGCCCATGTTCCGGCATACCTCTTTTTCCATTGGCGGTCCCGCCGATGTTTTTGCGGCCCCTGGGAGCGTGGATCAGCTGATTTCCTTCGTCGCTTGGGTCAGAAAAGAGGGGCTGCCTATCACGATCCTCGGTCACGGCTCCAACCTTCTGGTGAAAGATAAGGGCATCCGGGGGGTTGTCATGACCCTGAAAGGCCTGCCATCGGAGATCACCCTTGAACAGGAAACGGATTGCCAGCAGTTGCTGGCCGTTAGCGCCGGGCGGCCCCTCCATTCAGTGCTTTCTTTCGCCATCGATCAGGCCTTGAAAGGGCTCAATTTCGCCACGGGAATTCCCGGAAGCGTCGGCGGCGGGATCATCATGAACGCGGGGACCCACTCGGGCTCCATGGGAGATGTGGTCGAATCTATTCGCATTCTTTCACCCGAAGGGCATATGGTGCGAATTTTTAGAAAATCGTTATCCTTTTCTTATCGAAAGTGTGATATCAGGGATGATTTCGGAAACCCGGTTTCGGATGCCATTATCCTAGAGGCGATGCTGAGACTCGAACGGGGAGAGAAAAATAGGTTGCAGCAAGAGAGGGATGCGATTTTGTCATCCCGTAAGAAGAGTCAGCCCATGAACCTGAAGAGCGCAGGCTGTTTTTTCAAAAACCCAGCGTCCGGAAAAAGCGCCGGGGAGCTGATCGATCTTTCAGGACTGAAAGGGGCGAATGTCGGCGGCGCAAGGGTGTCGGAGCGCCACGCCAACTATTTTATTAATGAGGGAAAAGCGACCGCCGCGGACATGATCGGTCTTAGGGATCTTGTAAGGGAGCGGGTGTTGAATCGATTTGGAGTCTACCTTGAAGAAGAAGTCCGGATCATTGGCGAGTAGGGAAAAAATCAAAAAGAACCGTTTCAGGAAAGGGGGCCGGAAGAAAGAGGCCGGGCTTCTGAAGCGGGTCTCGTTGACAATGGGCCTGATTCTTCTCATCTCGTTTACAACGGTTTTGATGGGAGGGTTTTTTGTCTTTACCTACGATATGGTCACCCAGAGCGACTACTTCGCCATCAAGGTCATTCAGGTCAGCGGACTTTCAACCATATCCGAAGGGGATATACTGAAACAGGCGGGAATTGAAAAGGGAATGAACATCTTGGGCATGAATCTCAACCAAGTGAGAAAAAAACTTCTCGCCCATCCATTTATTGAGAGCGTAGCCGTTGAGCGCTTGATCCCGTCGGAACTTCGTATCCATATCCGGGAAAATCGCCCATTGGCCGTCGCGGATATTGGAGAGTTTTTTCTGATCAATGAGAAAGGGTGGATTTTTAAGAAAAAGGAGCCATCCGATCCTAAAAATCTCCCTATGATCAAGGGGCTCACCCTTTGGGACTTCGACGATTACAAAGCGGAAAAAAGGAAATCGCCCTATATAAAGGATGTGATGAATTTTCTTACCTTTTCAAAAACACAGACGGGGATGTTTTCTTACAAGAATATTCGAATGGTTCAAATGGACAGGGAGGTGGGCCTCTCGCTGTTTCTTGACGGACCGATCAGAACCATCAAATTCGGATTTTCGGATTATCAACAGAAATGTGAACGGGTAAAGGAGATTTTAGCCTTATCCGGTCAGATCAATCAGATCACTCATATCGGCGAGATCGATTTAAATAAAGTGAATAGGGTCGTGGTCACGCCGGCCGAGACTTAATATTATGGAGAGTTGAGCATGCAGGCAAAAGGAGACATCATCGTTGGCCTTGATATAGGCACCACCAAGATCTGCGCTGTGGTGGGAGAGGTTTCAGGAAACGATATCAATATCATCGGCATCGGCACCCATCCTTCCATCGGGCTAAGGAAGGGGGTCGTCGTCAATATCGAGTCCACCGTCGAGTCCATCAAGAAGGCCGTGGAAGAGGCGGAACTCATGGCCGGATGTGAAATTTCATCGGTCTATGCGGGGATCGCGGGCGGACATATCACCGGTTTCAACAGCCATGGCATCATCGCGATCAAGGGCCAGGAAATCACCAAGAACGACGTGGATCGTGTCATCGAGGCGGCAAGGGCCGTCGCCATTCCCATGGACCGGGAGGTCATTCATGTGCTGCCCCAGGAGTTCATCGTGGATGACCAGTTCGGCATCCAGAACCCGGTGGGGATGGCGGGAGTCCGTCTTGAAGCCAAAATTCATATTGTCACCGGCGCGGTCGCGTCCGCCCATAATATTGTCAAATGCGCGAACAAAGCGGGTTTAGACGTCTGCGACATCGTTCTCGAGTCCCTCGCTTCCGGCGAATCCGTTCTTACCGCCGAAGAGCGGGAGCTGGGAACGGCCCTCATTGATCTTGGCGGCGGAACCACCGATCTCGCGGTGTTCTCCGGGAACAATATCAAACACACCTTTGTTCTGGCCCTGGGCGGTCAGAACCTGACCAACGATATCGCCGTGGGCCTGCGCGCGCCATTGGCCGACGCGGAAGAGATTAAAGTCAAATACGGCACCTGCATCGCAAAAAGCCAGGCGGCCGAAGAAACCATCGAGGTGCCGGGGATGGGGGGCAGAAAAAACAGAAAGCTTCCCAAACAAATTCTGGGAGAGATTCTCGAACCCAGGGTCGAGGAGATTTTTTCTCTGGTCAAGCGGGAGATCTACCGGGCCGGCATGGAGAACCTTATTTCATCGGGGATCGTCATCACCGGCGGCTCCTCTTTATTAGACGGCATTACGGAAGTGGCCGAGTCCATTTTCAATCTATCGACCCGGCTGGGAAAGCCAAGGGGTATCGGCGGCCTGGTCGATGTGGTTAACAATCCCATGTACGCAACCGCCGTGGGGCTGGTTCTTCACGGGGCGAAAAACTACTCTGAAAATAAATTCCGCATCCGGGACAAGAACATATTCCATAAATTGTTCCAGCGGATGAAGAGGTGGTTTAAGGAAGCGATATAATTCTGTTTCACACTAATAACTGGCGTTATTAAATTAAACCTTATTTAAAACGGGGGTACTAAAATGGATTTTACGTATGTTGAAGAAGAAAAAGTAGCAAAGATTAAAGTCATCGGTATTGGCGGCGCAGGCGGAAACGCGGTTAACAACATGATCGAGTATAACCTGCGTGGCGTCAAGTTCATCACGGCCAACACCGATGCCCAGGCCTTGGAGCTCTCCAGGGCCGCGACCAAAATCCAGCTAGGCGCGAAACTTACAGAAGGACTGGGCGCGGGCGCCAATCCCCAGGTTGGGCGTGAGGCGGCCCTGGAAAATACCGAGGAGCTCAGGAAGGTTCTCGAAGGAAGCCACATGGTCTTCATTACGGCGGGCTTTGGCGGCGGCACCGGCACCGGCGCGGCTCCTATCGTCGCCGAAATCTGCAAGGAGCTGGGTATCCTTACCGTCGCGGTGGTGAGCAAGCCCTTCTCCTTCGAAGGAAAGAAACGGCTCAAACAGGCGGAAGAGGGGATTCAGGAACTGAAAGACATTGCAGACACGGTGATCACCATCCCCAATGACCGGTTAAGGGGTATCGCCTCCAAAAACGCGAAAATGGTCGATATGTTTAAAAAGGCCGATGAGATTCTCCACCATTCTGTCAAAGGCATCACCGACCTCATCATGATGCCGGGCCTTGTCAACCTCGACTTTGCAGACGTGAAAACCACCATGTCGAAGGCGGGGATGGCGCTCATGGGTATCGGCATTGCGAGCGGTGAAAACAGGGCCATCGAAGCGGCGGAACGGGCGATCTCCCATCCGCTTCTGGAAGACATCTCCATTTCAGGCGCCAAAGGGGTTCTCCTCAACATCACCTCCACCAGCGAAATCACCATGGAGGAGATGACCGAAGCCTCCGACCGGATTCATCAGGAAGTGGGCGACAGCGCGGAAATCATCTGGGGTCAGACCATTGACGAATCCATGGGGGATGAAATGAGGGTCACGGTCATCGCCACCGGAATCGGCAGCGATACTTTTTCCAGCGCGAAAGAGCCCCATGCAAAACCCATCGCCCGGTTCAATCCACCGGTGGAAACGTCCCTCAGGGGAAAGATCCGGGATCTGACGCCGGACGATCTGCAGAGCGCAACGATCCTGGACGAACCCACCTTTATCCGCCAGACGGAAAAACGGGTGGGAAACGATTCCAGGGGCTCTTCCTATAGAGGATACAAGGGAATTGTCATAGATAACGACGACCTGGATGTGCCCACCTTCCTCCGGAGGAAAGCAGATTAAAAGAGTCAAACGGGCGGTTCCGGATCCCGAGAAAGGCGCTGTCAGAAAAGGATGGCGGGGCAGGATCCGTATCGCTCTGGTTTATCCCAACACCTATCATGTGGGCATGTCCAACCTGGGTTTTCAGACGATTTACGGGCGGCTCAATGAACGGGATGATGTGGTGTGCGAGAGGGCGTTTTTGCCAGAGAGGGGCTCCGGAGGAGGCGTGCCGGAGATCCGGAGTCTGGAATCGGAAAAACCTCTCAGCGAGTTTGATATAATCGCTTTTTCCATCGCTTTTGAAAACGATTATATTCATGTGTTGTCCATTTTAAAAAAAGCAGGGCTCCCTTTACGATCAAACGCCAGAGGAAATAGTACCCCCCTTATGATTGCGGGGGGAGTCACCTGTTTTTTGAACCCGGAACCCATGGCCCCGTTTTTCGATGTCATGGTTGTGGGGGAAGCGGAAAGCCTTCTGTCCCGATTGATCGATCACTTTGATCCCGATCGGGACAGAATGGCCTTCCTGAAAGAGATGGCGGCCACCCTGCCCGGTATTTATATCCCCTCCCTCTATCACGTCGAATACCATGACGATCGCACCATCCGCTCCTTTTCCCCCGTGGGTGATGCGCCGGAAAGGGTGCTCCGGGTTTATGAAAAAGATCTCTCAACCTTTTCCACCGCCACCGCCATTCTCACGCCAGATACCTCCTTTTCCGAAACCTTTCTGATTGAGATCGGGAGGGGATGTCCCCACGGATGCCGATTTTGCGGGGCGGGCTATGTTTACAGGCCTCCCCGGTTCCGCTCCCTGCCGGTTCTTGAACGAAGTCTGGAAGAGGGGGCGGTCCGCTCATCGAAAATCGGGCTTGTGGGCGCGGCGGTATCGGATCTTCCCTGCCTCGCCTCCTTGTGTGATATGGGAGAAAAGAGGGGGCTCACCCTCTCTTTTTCTTCTCTGAGGGCCGAGGCCCTCACCGAAACACTCGTGTCGGCCTTGAAAAAAAGCGGAATGAAGACGGCGACCATCGCTCCTGACGCGGGATCGGAAAGAATGAGAGCCGTCATCAATAAGGGAATCACCGAAGAAGCGATTCTTCATGGGGCAAGAGCCCTTGTTTTGGGAGGTATCCCCAACCTGAAACTCTATTTCATGGTAGGACTTCCCGAAGAGTCGGAAGAGGACCTTCTCGCCATTCCGGATCTGGTCAAGAAGATCAAAGTGGTATTTCTCGAATCAAGCAGGACCCAGAAACGGATCGGCGTTATCCATGTGAGCGTGAATCCCTTTGTTCCCAAGCCGGTAACCCCCTTTCAGTGGGTCAGGATGGAGACGAAACCGGTCCTTAAACAGAAGCTCAGCCGGATCATTCATGAATTGAAGGGGGTTCCCAATGTCACGCTTACTTTCGAAAACCCCGGCAGCTCGATTCTCCAGGGGATCCTCTCTAGGGGAGACCGAACCGTGGCCGATCTCCTGTTGAAAGTCGTCGAGAATAATGGGGATTGGGCAAAATCCTTGAAAGGTCTATCCAAGGAACAGGCGCTCTTCGCCCTAAGAGAGCGGAAAGTGGATGAGATTCTTCCCTGGGACTTTATCGATCATCGTGTAACCAAGTCCTATCTTCACCAGGAGTATCAGAGAGCCCTCCAGGCCAAGGAGACGCCGCCATGCGATCCATCGGTCTGCGTCCGGTGCGGAGCGTGCCGGAACAACTCCCCCTCTTTTTTGTGAAACTCAATCTTCAAGTTTTTAGGAAATCTGTTCAAATCCAAGGCGGAAAAAAATTGTGAC
>JAGVHJ010000488.1 GCA_020056645.1 Desulfobacterales bacterium | reverse complement strand
CGGCCCGCTTTTAAAAAGCGGGGCAAAGAGGTTTTTAGAGGGTGGTTATTGAACCTTTATTTGGATATGTTTGGCAACCTTTTCAAAAGGTTGGCCCCCGGCAGTGCCGAAGGAGGCGCGTCCCAAATGCGATTACCCTACATGGGATTGAAAAAAAGCTTGAACTCCACTTACCGGGTGTGGTACATAGAGCAGCACGTAATATCCCATCATTCCCAACAGACTCTTTGTCTGAACCTTCATGGGACGTTTTATTCGGCTGGTTTTTTTAGTCGCCAGCCCTATGTGTTTATACAGACTATTTAAATCAGGCATCCGCCTTTCCGAGAACAGGTTTTAACCAGATTGCCCGAAGATCCGTTAATGAGTCCATCATCTATTCCCATATTTAAATCATGAAGCCATCCTGTTGAACAGACGCTGTCAACCAAAAATGTTTTTTGGGGAGGAGCACCGTGTCGATTGCTGATTTTAATGAGGCCATTGAACAGTTTAGAGTCTTTGCTGAAAAAGAAATCGGCTTGTTTGCGCTCGACGCCGATCTTGAGCCCAGTAACGCCCTGGTAAAAACCATTTGGCGGAAGAGTGAATCCCTGGGAATGCCGGCTCTCCCATTTCCGGAAAGCGCCGGTGGGCGTGGATATCCCGATTTTTGTCTAGCGCTTTTATTGGATGTGGTGTCCGCCGCCTGTCCGGGAATGGCCTCCGTGTACGCCCACCATTATGCGGCCTGCCTCTCTTTTCTGAATGCCGACGCCGATCAGCTGACCCGATTCTTGACGGATGAAAGAAACGTCCGGCTTTCCGGAACACCTATCTGCGCCATGCTCTTTCCGAAAAAAGAGGGGGAAGAGAAGTTGTCGCTGAAAAGCAGAAACGGCGATCTCTCCCTTTCTGGGGTAAGCAGTCTCACCGGAAACGTCCACTTCGCCGACAAATTCTTTGTGTTCGCCAAAGACGGCGATCTGGATGGCGGCCTCACCTGTCTGATGGTCGATGCAGGGAAAAAAGGGGTCTCCATATCCCGCACCAAGCACTTTTCTGGACTTAAACTGAATCCCATGGCCGAAGTCACATTGGGCGATGTCTCTGTCTCACCCGAAGATATTGTGGGCATTCGGGGCAGGGGAGGTAAAATTCTTGAAGAGTCTCTTCTCTCGTTTCACAATTTCCTGGCGGCCATGATTATGGGCGCGGTCCGGAACGCCTTGAAAAAAGCCTTTGATTATGCGGAGGACCGTTACCAGTTTGGCGCGCAGATAATTCATCACCAGGAGATCCAGAAGATCTTGCGGCGCATGATGCTGAAGCTGAACCAGGGAACATCGGCCTATATCAAAATGTTTGAAAACCCGTCTAAAGAGCGGCCCTCTTCCCTGGAAGAGACGCTTTCCATAAGAAAACAGTGCAAATCGTATGCGTGTGAGATCATCATGGATGCGTTAAAAATTGAAAATGATACGATTCATGTGAACCAGTACGGTCTTGATAAGATCATCCGGGATGTTGTCACCCTTGCCATCATCGACAGGGGCGAGAAGCCCCACCCCGCGGAACGTCTCCATCGAAAAGTGGGATAAGGGGCGCGGCCAGGTCTACAAAACTCCTTTCACTCGATGTTCAAGTTTTTGTTAATTTTCCCAACTCCGGCGTTGGAAAAAGAGTTTGATCCTCGAAATACGCCATGTATTCCTGCGGTCAAAATTTTTTTCCCCCTTGGATTTGAACAAATTTCCTAAAAACTTGAAGATTGAGTTTCACCTGCTCGAGATATCGGCGCTCTTGATTCCCCAGATAAAAAAAGAGATCCAGGTAAACCCGAATTTCAATAATTCCGTTTGGTTCTGCTTTATTTTTTTCAGGAGCGCTGGTTTAATGTCATATCGGTTTAAAAAAGTGCTTTTAAAAACGAACTCCTGGAATTTTTCCATATTATAGGCGGCCATGAAGGCCATCTTCCCTTTAGCGCCTGTAAACCCATCGTTCCCCCAAGGATCGGTCAAAAACAAGGCTTTTACCGCAGCCCACCGGGCCGTCATGTCATTATAGACCACAGCGTTCTGATTCACGGCCCAGGCGGTCACGTCCATGGAATCGGGCTCGTGTCGCCCCATACAGAAATCGGGGGGCCTGAAAAAATGGACCTGTTCGGGTTTCTCTCCGGCGTCGGTGAAGAGGAGGCCGTGTTCGACGGGAAAGGTGCGGCAGGTGTCTGGACGGTCCGGGTAGACCGAGCATCCTTTTTCCGTGAGAAATGGACACGTTTTTTCATTATTTTCCGCCATTTTCAACAATAGTTCGGGAAAAAAGGAGTCGGGTTTCATGACCACATCCACATAACGGTCAAGAAAAGCCTCCGATGACACCTTGAGGCTATTTTTTAGCCTTAGAAGATCGTAAGGATAGAGAAACAGGTTGAGGTTTCTGCAGCACTGGTTGAAGCAGGAGAGTCCCCTATGGCATCTGAAATTGAAGGTGTCACTCTTTTCGATGCGTTTTCCCGGAAGCGTTTCAATCTCTTTCAGGTGGATTGATTTCATGATGTTTCGTTCCCGAAATCCGTGATCATTTCGGATACACTCTTTTTAAATTTCGATTGGATGTTTAAAGCGCTTCTCAGGCTTTTTTCGATGGTGGCCATCTTGAGGTAGAAGGGGGTCCGGTCAAAGGGAACATAGGCGTTCTCTCCCACAATTCTTCTAA
>JAGVHJ010000495.1 GCA_020056645.1 Desulfobacterales bacterium | reverse complement strand
TTTTTCGATCGGTCAGAATCACGATGGATGGCAGATAAATGTATTGAACTATTTTTTTATAATACACTCTTTCATATTTTTCAATAAAAGATTTCTCCTTGATAAAACCGGCCGAACAGAGTAGATTATTTTTCGTCTTTCGCAATTCACCTCCGTTTCTGGTGAAATAACGCCTTAATTTTTCATTATTTACAATCTTTTTTTGCCAGGAATCACAATGGCTGAAACGCACCGACATAGGGTTCTGATCGTCGATGATGAAGAACAGATCGGCAAGTCCATTGGAAGGCTTCTCAAGGGGATCGGGGTCGAAACGACCTATCAAAAATCAGGTGTTTTGGGAATTGAAACGATCGGAAAAACGGCCCAACCATTCTCCCTGATCATCTCCGACCAGAGAATGCCAGGCATGACCGGCGCTCTTTTTCTGGAGCAGGCAAAAAGAATTGCTCCAGATACCATCCGTTTTCTCATTACCGGCTATGCGGACATGGAGGCAGTGATTAACGCGGTCAACCGGGGTTCGATTCATCGGTTTATCGCAAAGCCTTGGAACAACGATGATTTTCTCGAAAAAATTCGATATGGTCTCGCCCAATATGAAGTGATCATGGAGAATCAGAGACTCTTTAAGTTGGCCAAGGAGCAGAGTGTTAAGCTTTACGCATTAAATTTGCAGCTCAATAAAAACGCGGATCACCAAAAAAAGATTCTTGAAAAACTCGACTCAGAAATAACCCATTTAATGAACGGCCCTCATCCATCAGAAGCGCTCACAGACCCTGTTGAGAGCGTCACGGCCCTTCTAAAAGAAAAGAACCTCCTGAACGCCCAGGCCATTGATGGATTTTATAAGGTGATTCTGAATGAACTGGCACGTCAGTTTCAGGAAATCGCCCATCGAAACGGGCTTGAATTTCCGGCGCTCCTTTTGGACCAATAGGCATGGATTTCCTGATTAAGGGCCTGACACGAAATAAGTTTGACATTAAGGCGCTCAAATTAGGGTCAGATTTGGATGCGCTGATTGAACAAAACCGCAGGCGCAGCAGGGCTACACTGAGGATTTTGTGATTGAAGCGCGGCCAAAGATGGCTCGAAGTTGAGATGCATGAATGGTAAAGTTATTTCGTGTCAGGCCCTAAGAGTGAGGAAGAATGGAGCTTTCAGAGAAACACCCCATCGTCGTCGTCGATTCCAGAGATGATTTAAGAAAGCGGATAGACCTGCTTTTGAGATCCTTTCATTTCGATGTGCTTTCCTTTCAAACCCCGAGCAAAGCGGTTTCGGCCATTGAAGCCCGTCGTGGTGATCCATTTTCACTAATCATTTCAGGATGTAAAACAGCCTTAATGAACGAAGATGAGGTGCTGAAACATGCGAGCACCCTCATGCCCGACACGCCCCGGATTTTTCTTACCGATTCATCTGATTTTTATACGGTGATCAATGCGATTAACGTGGCGAATATCCATTCTCTTATCGCCATTCCGTTTACCGATGACGAATTCATCAGACAGGTCACCCTTGCCATCGATCACTTCAAGGCCCTCCGGAAACGGGACCATCTTAAACGGGTAACGGATCAGCAGAACCAAAAACTCTTCATGCTTGCGACGAAACTTCGAAAGGAGAACGATCTCCACCTCTCACTGATCGAGGAACGCGTAAAGCGTATCCGGGCGCTAAAATCGCAGAGGAATCTCCCCGAAGAGGAGTCCCTGATTCTCGAAAAGTGGATGAGAGATGGCGGCGATACCTTCTCGCCGGATACTTTCCAAAAACGCTTTTCATCCATGCAAGAAAAAATTTTTGAGCTGCTTTCCAAAGCCGCAGCCCTTTATTATATTCCTCTCCATTCAAGACCCGCCATGGGAATAGGTGAAATCCCTCCGCCACACCAGGAATGGATGCCTGAAAGCGACCGATTCATGTCCATACTCCGCTCCTTTTGCGATGAAAAACAAGGAGGCCGATATTCTCACCTCAAGGAAATGCAACAAGAGTCTGTGGAAAACACCATCTCGATTACTTTTTCCCAAGGAAAAACCAAGGCATTTATCAAGGCGTTGACTTGGGATGTGAATAGGCTCACCGTGGATCAGATCAGAAACTTCCTGAGCCAGAATGGGGTCTCGACCGGAATAAAAAATGAATCGTTTCTCGCTCACACATCTCCTGATTCTGACCCTTTTCTTGTCGCGGAAGGCAGAGAGGCGAAACCCTCCAGAAACGCAGAAATAAAATACTTTTTCCCCATTGAATTTCTCAAGGCGGGAAAACTCAAGGCAGACGGAACCATCGATTTCAAAGAGAGGGGCGAGATCCCCTTTGTTGCGAAAGAGACGCTGATCGCCGAAAAAATCCCCCTTGAATACGGTTTTCCAGGCCTTGATGTGTATGGGAACATTATCCCCATCGACATGCCGCAAGACAAGATATTAAAGGCGGGTACTGGAGTCAGGGTTTCCCATGACAACACGAAGATTTATGCGGTGGAAGATGGCCAGCCATACCTCGACTCCATGGGACGACTCTCGGTTTTTCCGGAACTGAGAATCAATGGGGACGTTGACTATGAAACAGGCAATATCCGCTTCAATGGGAACATCATTGTCACAGGCGGGGTAAAACAGGGGTTCAGCGTACAAGGGGGCTCTCTCACAGCGGACTACATTGATGGCGCCGAAAACATAGAACTTTCTGGAGATCTCCATGTCCGCCTGGGCATCGTGAACGCCCCATCCATCAAGGTCATGGGGAACGTTGACGCCAAATTTATCAATCAGTCAAAAATCGACGTGATGGGCGATCTTGTTGTCCAGAAAGAGGTCATTGGTTCAACGTTGAGGGTGAACGGCGCCTTTCAAAATGAAGCAGGCATTCTCCTCGCTTCCGACATCGCGGCGAAAAAGGGAATATTTGCAGGGACCATTGGAACGGAAGTCTCAACGCCCGCCCAGCTGACCATCGGCATTGATATCTATGTGAGTTCCCTCATAAAAGAAATTGATGAGAAGCTCGGTCAAAATCAGAACGCCATTGAAACCTTGAGCCGCGATATTCTCACTCTGGAAAAAGAGTATTCCGATCTAAACGGTATTATCTGTGACCATGCCTGCAAAGAGGAGCAATACCGAAATCAGCTTGAAAGTATCGAAAAACAAATACCCGATCTCCTGGCGAAACGAAACATGCCGATGGTCGAAAAAGCCTCCTATGCCCTCAATCAGTTGAAAGAGCGCATGATGCAGGAAGAGGAAGCGACCATCCTGAAATTTGAACGGCAGGATGCCATTGACCGGGAAATTCAGAACATCCGAAATCTGATCGCGGATATCGAAAACAAGAGTCAGGCCATAAAGGATGAAAAAATAGGATTGGCGGCGCTCTCTGAAAAAGAGGCTCCCATCGCGGAGCTCCATGTATCGAAACGGATCATGGCCCAAACAAAGATCATCGCGCCCCACTCCCTTATGGTTTTAAGCGAGACACTCTCCCGCTGCAAAATGATTGAAGAAAAAAGAACGGCGATTGAAGGCATGGACATTTATTATTATGAAATGAGGATTGTACGCGGACGTTAAAAAAGGGGTGTCTCTTTACAAAGGGGGTGCGATCGCCTAAAG
>JAGVHJ010000282.1 GCA_020056645.1 Desulfobacterales bacterium | reverse complement strand
GGAAACATGCGAAGGGTATCTTTTCCCCGACACCTACCATTTTCCAAAAGGGATCATGGAAAAAGAGATCATCAAAACCATGGTGGAGCGGCTCCGATCGGTCATCACCCCCGCATGGGAAGCGCGGGCCCGGAGTCTCAAGATGAGCCTTCACCAGGTGTTGACCCTTGCCTCCATCATTGAAAAAGAGACCGGCGTTTCCCACGAAAGGCCGCTTATTTCATCGGTTTTTCATAACCGGCTTAAAAAAAACATGCGGCTTGAGGCCGACCCCACCGTGATCTACGGCATGCCCGATTTTTGCGGAAACATCACCCGGAAAGACCTGGAGACCATAACGCCCTATAACACATACCAGATCCGGGGATTGCCGCCGGGCCCCATCGCCAATCCTGGCAAGGAGTCCATTGAAGCGGCCCTCTATCCGGAATCGAGCGATTTTCTCTACTTTGTAGCAAAAAAAGATAAAACCCATGAATTTTCAACCACCTTTAAAGACCACGCCATGGCCGTGCGCAGATATCAGCTCGGACGGAGATAGGAGCATATGGAAGAAAATCTTTCATCATATAAAGGCATGTCAGATAAAATGGCGGCGGGGCAGAGGCTCATGGCCGGATTTGATGGCGTTAGGTTCAACGAAGATCTGAAGTTCCTTATCGGCGAATTGAATGTGGGAGGCCTCATCCTTTTTTCACGGAACATCAGCTCCCCTTCCCAGATCCGGGAGTTGACCAGGGAGGCTCAGAGCTATGCCGCCTCCCTGGGAAAACCGCCCCTCTTCATCGCCATCGACCAGGAGGGGGGGACGGTGGCCCGGCTCAAGGCCCCCTTCACCCTTTTTCCCGAAGGCCAGCCCGGCCTTAAAACACCAGAAGCGGCCCGCCATTTCGCCGAAACAACCGCAAGGGAGATGGGGGAGGTGGGTCTCAACATGAACCTGACACCGGTTCTGGACGTGGAGCCAGAGGGGTTTTCCGGCGTCAACCATAAACGGGTCTTCGGGGGCGATTGCCATCGGGTGGCCGACCTGGGGAGCGTGGTCATAGAGACCTTGCAGAAAAACGGCGTCATGGCTGTGGGAAAACATTTTCCCGGAATCGGGCGCACCTCTCTTGACTCCCATTTCGAGCTTCCTTATCTGGAGACCCCCTTTGAAATCCTGGAGCAAACAGACCTCGTTCCTTTTAAACGAGCGATTCAGGACCATGTGTCGGGCATCATGCTCTCCCACATTCTCTATCAGGACATTGATCCCGAGTGGCCGGCGAGTCTCTCTCAAAAAATTTCAAAAGCCCTTCTTAGGGAGCGTCTGGGATTCCAGGGGGTGGTCCTTACAGACGACCTCGACATGAAAGCCATCCAGGATGACATCCCGGTGCTGATCCGCCGGATTGTTGACGCGGAGATCGATATTGTGCTGATCTGCCATAAGGGTCCAAAGATCGAAGCCGCGTTCAACGAAATGTTCAACACCATCACGGCGTCAGAAAATAATCGAACGAACGCGATCAAATCTGTAGAGAGAATTTTCACGTTAAAGCGCCTCTTCCTGGGGATGCCGGTATAGAAACAAGGTGTACTTGAACGCCAAAGGAGAAACGATTGGATATTGTTTTATTGTTAGCCCTGATTGTGCTAAACGGCCTCTTCGCCATGTCGGAGATGGCGCTTATAACGGCAAGGAAGAGCCGTCTGCATCGGCTGGCGGAAGATGGAGACCGTTCCGCCTTCATCGCCATGCGCCTTGGGGAGGAGCCCACCCACTTTATGTCCACTATTCAGATCGGCATCACCGCCATCGGCATTCTGAATGGAATTGTCGGAGACGCGGCCCTTTCCACGCCTCTTGCCGCGCTGCTTCACAAAGTGGGCCTTGATGAAAAACAGAGCGCCATCGGCGCCACGACCCTCGTGGTCATGGGGATCACCTTTCTAACCATTGTGGTGGGTGAACTGGTTCCCAAACGGATCGCACAGTTCAATGCCGAGGGAATTGCGAGGCTCATGGCCCACCCGATCTCCCTTCTATCCCACCTGTCACGCCCCTTTGTCTATCTGCTTTCTGTCTCCACCGACGGCATTTTACGGCTCATGGGCAAAAAGGAGCTTGACAGCTCCCATCTCACCGAAGAGGATATTCACGCCATGCTGGTCGAAGGCTCCCAGACGGGCGTCATCGAAAAACATGAGCATGAGATGGTTCGAAACGTTTTTCGCCTTGATGACCGGCAGATCGCCTCCCTGATGACACCGCGAAGCGAGATCATCTATCTTGACATCGAAGAGCCCTTTGAAGACAGTCTGGAAAGCCTGATCGACTCCGATCACTCCCGCTTTCCCGTATGCCGGGGAGGCATGGACGATGTGCTGGGGGTCATCTCCGCCAAGCGCCTGCTCAAACACCATTTAAAGGGGGAGTCGGGCGATATCGTCGACTATCTGCGGCCCGCTGTCTATGTGCCCGAATCGCTGACCGGCATGAAGCTGTTGGAACAGTTCCGGGAATCCGGCGTTCAGATGGTGTTTGTCGTCGATGAATATGGAGAGATCCTGGGGCTCGTCACGCTGCAAGATCTCCTGGAGGCCCTGGCTGGAGAGTTCAAGCCGCGCGACCCGGAGGATGTCTGGGCCGTTCAACGGCAAGACGGCTCCTGGCTGATCGATGGTCTGATCCCTATCCCCGTGCTCAAGGACCGGCTCGATCTGAAAAGCGTTCCCGAGGAGGAAAAAGGTCGCTACCACACCTTGAGCGGCATGGTCATGTGGCTGGTCGGCAAGGTTCCCCGCACCGGTGATATTACCGAATGGCAGGGGTGGCGGCTTGAAGTCATGGATCTTGACGGAAACCGTATCGACAAAGTGTTGGCAAGCCGCCTGCCTGAACCCACGGACAAACCGGACCATCACCCCAACATCCCCAAATAGCGCCTGAACGAAAGCCCTCTTTTTTCCCACTTTCCGCGTCAGGCTCAAATTTTAATCCTCGAAATACTTCGTAACTCTTCCAGGGTAATCGCATTTGGGACGCGCCTCCTTCGGCCCTGCCGGGGGCCAACCTTTTGAAAAGGGTGCCAAACATATCCAAATAAAGGTTCCATAAACACCATCTAAAAACCTCTTTGTCCCGCTTTTTAAAAGCGGGCCGCCGGAGAGCTTCGAGGGCTTTTTGCGCTAAAACGGGCTTTTCGCCATCCTAATGAATCAATGCTAAATAGTTACACTCGATCTTCAAGTTTTTAGGAAATTTGTTCAAATCCAAGGCGGAAAAAAAATTTGACCGCAGGAATACATGTCGTATTTCGAGGATCAAATTTTTTTTCCAACGCCGGAGTTGGGAAAATTAACAAAAACTTGAACATCGAATTTTATTTGTGTTTAGCGCCCGATGGGGTCCACGACCGGGAATAGACATCCTCGTCGAAGGGGGAGCACTTGCCCTGTAGAAGGTAGTGATACCCAATGGCGGCGATCATTGCGCCGTTATCCCCGCAGAAATCAATGGAGGGAATGTGCGCACGCATCCCTTCCCGTTTCGCCTCCGCCATGACCCGTTCCCGTAGCCGGGAGTTTGCGGCCACCCCCCCCACCACCGCTACGTGATGGACCTCTTTTTCCCTTGCCGCGGCGAAAAGTTTGTGGGAGAGCACATCGATCACCGCTTCCTGAAAGGCGGCGGCGATATCCGGGATAGTCTCCAGATAGGATTGGGGATGGGTTTTAATATACCGGCTCACGGCGGTTTTCAGGCCGCTGAAACTGAAATCGAATTGGGATTTGTCCATATAGGGTCTTGGAAAAGGGATGCTCCCAGGATTCCCGGTTCGGGCGAGGCGATCAATGATCTGTCCGCCCGGATAGCCCAGGTTCAACATTTTTGCGACTTTATCGTAGGCTTCACCGGCGGCGTCGTCACGGGTCTGTCCCATGCGCTCGAAGGTGGTGTGGGATGTGACGGAATAGATGCTCGTGTGGCCGCCCGAAACCAAGAGGGCGACAAAGGGAAAAAGGGGCGGATCCTCTTCCAAAAAAACCGACGAGATATGCCCCTCCAGGTGGTCGACCCCGATCCAGGGGATTTTTCTTGCAAGGGAAAAGGATTTGGCGAAGGAGAAGCCTACCAGGAGAGAGCCGATCAAACCCGGTCCCCGTGTGACCGACAGGGCGTCGATCTGTTTCAGATCAAGGCCGGCCTGGCGGATGGCCTCGTCCACCACGGGAACGATATGTTCGATATGCTTTCTCGACGCCAGCTCGGGAACCACCCCTCCATACTGGGAGTGGAGGTCGGCCTGGGACGAGACGACGGATGAGAGAACCGTGCGGCCATCCTTCACAACGGCGGCGGCGGTTTCATCACAGGAAGATTCTATGCCCAATACAAACATGAGACTATTTTGGTTTTCCCCCGGAATCCCTCTTTGCCGGAGCTCAGCTTCGGCATGGGGGGTGCGCCTGGGCTCCTTTTTCGATCCATCTCAATAATCGCAACAAGCGTTGCGCCGCCCATTCGACAATGTTCATCCTATCCGCCCGATGACCAAAACGCGCTATCCTCACGACCATTCGATCTGGGTAAGAGAAGAGTCCCTCTCGACCACATCTCCGATAATCATCGCTTTCTCCCCGAGGGCGCTCAACCGGTGGAGCACATCCTGGGCCGCATCACCGGGAACGATGGCGATCATGCCGACACCCAGATTGAAGGTGCGCCGCATCTCCTGATCCGGAACGTTGCCCGCCGCTTTCAGAAATTGGAAAATGGGCGGCATTTCCCAGGCGCTGCTTTGAATCCTCACCTTACAGGTCTTGGGAATGATACGGATCACGTTGTCGTCGATGCCCCCCCCGGTGATATGGGCGAGCCCGTGGATGGGGAGATCCCGGATCATGTTCTGAATGGTTTCCGAATAGATCTTGGTTGGGGTGAGGAGCTCTTCCCCAAGGGTTTTTCCCAGTTCAGGCACATGGGAGGTGACCGTGAGCTGTAAAACGTCAAAACAGATTTTTCTTACCAGGGAAAACCCGTTGCTATGGAGACCGCTCGACGCGATTCCGATCAGCTTATGACCCACACGGATCTCCGAGCCGTCGATGATCTTTTTATCATCGACGATTCCCACAGCGAATCCCGCAAGGTCATACTCCCCCTTTTTATAGATGTCGGGCATCTCGGCGGTCTCGCCGCCTATCAGGGCGCAGTGGGCCTGATTGCACCCTTCGGCGATCCCACCGATGATATCGGTGACCGTTTTAGAGATCAGGGAGCCCATGGCGATATAGTCGAGAAAAAATAATGGCTTTGCTCCCTGAACAGCAATATCGTTCACGGACATGGCCACCAGATCAATGCCGATGGTGTCGTGCTTCTTCATCATGAAAGCGACTTTGAGCTTGGTGCCGACCCCGTCCGTGGAACTGACCAATACAGGATTTTCGATATTGGACAGCTTGAGGGAATAGAGCGCGCCAAACCCCCCGATCTCGCCCATGACTCCCGGCCGGGTGGTTTGCTTTGCGATCTGCTTGATCGCGCCTACGAGCTTGTTCGCCTTATTGATGTTCACTCCAGCGTCAGCATATGTTAAAGGCTTATCACTCATTCTGATCTCCCTAATAATGTAAAACGCTCTGTTGACGGCGTCGCGCCGCGTCAAATAAAAAAATCTAAAATTAGTCGCTTCCCCCCTAAAAGTCAAAACATTTTGCCGGAAACTTTTCACCCGGACAACACCCCTTCCCAACCGATCCCTCTCTTTTTAAAAGAGACGGATGAAAAGGATTGATCTGAGGCCATGCTTAGGCTAATAAGTGACTTGACAGACAGGGCATAACGCAATTATCTGCTTGGCGCACGATCAAAAAAAATTCGTCACTATTCAGTGTGGTCTTGTTGTAGTGGCAAAAAAGCCCTTTTGTGAAGTGACATTTACTTTTTTTCGGATGAGAGCTTCGAAGGCGTTTTGCGTTAAAACTGGCAAACGGTTTGAGGCCTTTAGGCCGAGTTTTTGCCAGTTCAGCAAAAAGCCAAGAAACTCCCGAAAAAAAATAGGGAACGAACAAAACGGGCTTTTCGCCATCTTGATGAATCGCCGCTGAATAGTTACAAAAATTCTTTCAGGGAATGGTATGAAAACAATCAATATCGGAATCATCGGCTATGGAACGGTGGGCACCGGCGTCACGAAAATTCTTTTGGAAAACCGTCACCTCATTGAAAAAAAAACCGGGACCCGCCTGCACCTGAAATACATCGCGGATATCGACCTTGTGACCGACCGGAAGGTCAAGCTGGAAGAAGGCGTTCTCATCGGCAACGCAGATACTATCCTGAATGATCCGGAGATCCACATTATCGTTGAAACCGTGGGCGGTGACACCTTTGCAAAAGATCTTCTCCTGAAAGCCATCGAAAAGGGGAAGCACATCGTTACGGCCAACAAGGCCCTCCTTGCCAAACATGGAGACCTGATTTTCGAAAACGCGCTGAAAAAAAACGTGACCATCGGATTCGAAGCCAGTGTGGGCGGATGCATGCCGGTCATCAAGACCCTTAGGGAATCCTTAGTGGGGAACGCCATTAACGCCATGCTGGGAATCTTGAACGGGACCTGCAACTATATCCTTTCAAAGATCTCCTGTGATAAAACGCCCTTTGCCGCCGCCCTCAAGGAAGCCCAGATGAATGGATACGCCGAGGCGGACCCCACCTTCGACATCGAAGGAATCGACACGGCCCATAAGCTCGCCATCCTGGTCTCCATCGCCTATGGCGCCCCAATCAACTTCAAAGACATCTATGTAGAGGGAATTTCAAAAATATCCCCTCTCGATATCGAAATCGCCGAACAATTCGGCTACCGGATCAAGTTGCTGGCCATCAGCAAATGGCGGGAGGAGATGATCGAAGCCAGGGTTCACCCCACCATGATCCCCATGTCGAATCTTCTCTCCGGTGTGAACGGCTCTTTGAACGCCATCGAAATTCAGGGGAATGCGGTCGGCAGCATGGCCCTCTATGGTCACGGCGCGGGCATGATGCCCACGGCCAGCGCCATTATCAGCGATATTACCGATATCGTAAGGGACATGGTTTCTGGCGCGGCGGCCCGGGTTCCCGCATTGGGCTTTCAACGGGAACATATCCGGCCCATCCCCATTATGCCGATTTCAGACATCGACACCTTCTATTACATCCGGTTTTCCGCCATCGACAAGCCAGGGGTGCTCTCGTCCATCTCTGGAATCCTGGGGAACCACAATATCAGCATCCGGTCGGTGCATCAAAAGGGGCAGAATCAGAAAGGGGCCGTTCCCATCGTCATGATGACCTACATGGCCAGGGAATCGAACATCCAGGCCGCGCTCAGTGAAATATCCGACCTGCATATTATCGAAGGCGAGCCGGTCCTGATCCGGGTCGAGGAGAGCGGCCCATCCAAGAGCGCTCTTTCCTGAGACGGATAATGCGGGAAACCTCTTGTATCTTGTAATTCCATTTTGCGTTCAAAATGATACCAAGGCGGCATGGAGAAGGCCCCGGAGAGGGATTTGGAATAAGACGAATAAAAAAATTAACCCAACTGCGACACATTTTATATGGAGAGACTATGGATATCATCTGTTCAGACCTGGAAGGGGTTTTCGTTCCTGAAATCTGGATCAATGTGGCAAAAAAAACCGGCATTGAAGAATTAAAGCTGACGACCCGTGATATATCGGATTACGACGTTCTCATGAAAAGAAGGCTGTCGATCCTTGATCAGCATCATCTAAAAATCCAGGACATCACCGATGTGATCGCCACCATGGACCCGTTCGATGGCGCCGTTGAATTCGTAGACTGGATGAGATCCCGGTCCCAGTTGATTGTGCTTTCCGACACGTTCATCCAGTTTGCAAAACCCCTGATGAAAAAACTGGGGTTTCCCACCCTCCTCTGCCACACCCTCACCATCGACCCCGATGGCCGGATCTCCAACTACAACCTGAGACAGAGCCGGGCCAAACGGCAAACGGTGCTGGCGTTAAAAACCCTTTATTACAAGGTGATCGCCTTTGGAGACTCCTATAACGACACCGACATGCTCAAAGAGGCGGACAAGGGGTTTCTCTTCAGGCCTCCCCAAAACGTGATCGATGAATTCCCTGAATTTCCGGTCACGCGGACCTATGAGGAGCTGAAAGGATTGATCGAAAAGGAACTAACGACCAGGTAACGGCCCAAACCAGGGGAAAACATGCTGCAAATAAAGGAGACGGCGGAGGGCATCCTGTTTAAAATCGTTGTCCTCCCCAAATCCTCCAGAAATATGATTGCAGGCCTCCACGGCAACGCGCTGAAAGTGAAAATCACTGCCCCGCCCGTGGAGGGCGCCGCAAATAAGATGTGTGTGAGTTTTCTCTCGAAACTGCTGAAAACCCCCAAGTCCTCCCTTGAAATCGTCTCCGGGCCATCTGCAAGAACAAAACAGATTCTATGGCGGAAGAGCGATGCGCAGGAACTCTCGGCCCAGCGCCAAGCCCTTTGCGCATTAGCCACGGAATAACTCCGTTGTGAAGGAATGAAAATAAAATGAAAGAAGGCTTGACATTAAGAACGTCCGGGGCTATGTTCCCCTCACACTCGATGCGGGGTGGAGCAGTCTGGTAGCTCGTCGGGCTCATAACCCGAAGGTCATAGGTTCAAATCCTGTCCCCGCTACCATAATAAAATAAAGGGGTTAGCTAAAACGGCTTAACCCCTTTTTTATTTGGGTGCGGATTGGATGCATGAGTGACATTTACTTTTTTTTCGGATGAGAGATTCGAAGGCGTTTTGCGTTAAACCTGGCAAACGATTTGAGGCCTTCAGGCCTTTGTTTTTGCCAGTTCAGCAAAAAGCCAAGAAGCTCCCGAAAAAAATAGGGAACGAACAAAACGGGCTTTTCGCCATCTTG
>JAGVHJ010000014.1 GCA_020056645.1 Desulfobacterales bacterium | reverse complement strand
GGAATACAGACAAAGTCGTTATAATAGCTGAACCCTCTTGATATGGGCGATCCGCCTTCGGTCTGCTTTTGAGACCCGACGTGGGTCACTTCCGTCAAGACATACTCCTGGTTGAAATCGTCAACACCATGCTCGATCAGTTTGAAGGTGAATCCAGGAACAAACTGAACGCAATCGCTTTTTCCTTCAGCCCTGTCCAGGAAAAGCCGGGCCTCCTCAAGCCTTATCTTTGCAAGCTCCTTGCCCCGCTTGTCATCCATATATTCGCCCGGATAGTCATAGAGTTCGAACTGGCTGAAGGTTGATTCAGACTCAACGACCTTCAGGTTGACCTTAGGCTTTTTGAAATTGAAATCGTTCAGGGTGACTTTCCCGGAGCGGATCTTCCGGCACAAGGTGATCTCCTGAACCGAATCCTCGCTGTGGCTCATGGTATCGGGCGAATGGAACTTGACCTCGGAGGGGGCCCCGGTTTCGTGGCCTGTGTCGATGGGCTTATAGTTGACCTTGCTGTCTCCAAACACCATGCGGTGCCGTTTTTCATCTTCTTCAAAAAAATAGAAAACACCCTCTTCCTCAAGCAGACGGGAGATGAAATTCAAATCGGTTTCACGATATTGAACACAATAGTCTCGTTTCTCATAAGAGCTGCTCAGCCGGAAGTCGAACTTGTCCGCCGTGATGCCGCCATCCTTCAATACCTGGGTCACAATATCCTTTACATCCATTTTCTGAAATATCCGGCAATCCTTCTCAAGGGAGAGAAGGTAGACCAGAGGCATCATGGTCACCTGGTAATGGATGAGATTTTCAAAGCCCCCCACATGCATAAATTCGGTCACAACGCCGTGGAAAAAACGATCCGACGGCCCTCCGGACAATGTAAAAAGAGACTCTTTCCCAATGACATCGTCAAACCGGATCTCCTCTTTGTAAGCGCACCTTATTTCGATTTTAAAAGGAGTCGACACCCTTTCATGGATGGTGAATGAAACCACGGGAATCCTTTTTCCCGCGATATCGAACAGAAAGTCTCTTTCAATGATTTCTGGCATGGGTCTCTCCAAAATCGATTTTAAAGGAGCCATCTTCATGAATGCCCATAAACACCTCCGAAGGCAGATCGCCTTCACTCATCCGCGAGAGGATCTCCTGGGACATCATGGGAAGAATGGTTCCATTCATGATATGGTCGATGTTTCTGGCCCCTGTCTCCACCTCGATGCACCGTTCAGAGATCTTATCCACCACCTCCTGGGAGTAGACAAGAGTCATCTTGTGGGTCTCCGCGAGCCGCCGCACCAGCTTGTCGAGCTTCAGGGAAACGATCTCCTTCATGATATTTTTGTTCAGGGTCACATAGGGAGCGATGTGCATCCGGGCAAGAAGGGCAGGCTTGAAATGGTTGCTTAAAAGGGGCCGGATCGCCTGGGTGACGCTTTCCAGGGGTATCGCCTCTTCTCCGGAACAGAGCTCCGTGATCACATCGGTTCCCAGGTTGCTCGTCAAGAGAATCAGGGTGTTTTTAAAATCGATCACCCGCCCCTCGCCATCCGACAGAACCCCCTTGTCGAAGACCTGATAAAATAGATTCATCACCTCCGGATGACTCTTCTCGACCTCGTCCAGAAGCACCACCGAATAGGGCCGCTGCCTCACCGCCTCGGTCAACACGCCGCCCTCGCCATAGCCCACATATCCAGGGGGAGATCCGATGAGGCGGCTCACCGTGTGCTTCTCCTGGAACTCGCTCATGTTGATGCTGACCATGAATCGTTCACCGCCGAACATGAGATCCGCGAGGGCGAGCCCCGTTTCCGTTTTCCCAACGCCGCTCGGTCCGGCCAGTAGAAAAACACCCAACGGTTGACTGGGATCCTTCACACCCGCCTTGGCGTTTTTTATCACCTGGACAATTTGGGAAATGGCGTGGTCCTGTCCTTTGATGCGCGCCTTAAGGCTTGTCTCCAGGTTCAAGATATTCTGGGCCTCGTCCCGCATGACGTTGCCCAGGGGAATTCCGGTCCAGTCAGAGACCACATGGGAGACCACATCCGGGTCCACCTCGATCTTCACCATGGGAGAGGCTCCCTGCAACGTTTTCAGATCGGTTAGCCCTTTTCCCACACGGGCCTCAAGGGCTGAAATCTGGGCCTCACGGGCCTCCTTATTCTCTCCGGTCTCCATGGTCTCTTCGTTTTTCAATGAAAAGAGCTCTTTCCGATCCGCAATGAGCTGATTGGCGATCTCCTGTTCCTTGAGCCATTGGGATTTGATCTCCTCCAGTGCGATAGTCTCTTTATCAATTTCCTGACCGATCTCGGAGATCCGGTTCTCATCGACGGCAAGACCGTGGAGTTTATCGCGAAAAATCGCCTTTTTCTCCCTTTCAAGGGCCTGAATTTTTCTCTCTCTGTCTTCGACCACCCCTGGCTTCGCCGTGAGAAGTATTTTCACCCTGGCGGCGCTGGTGTCCAGAAGATCGACCGCCTTGTCCGGCAATTGACGTCCGGAGATATACCGGTTTGAAAGTTCCGCGGCCGTCACAACGGCGTCATCGCGGACAATGACTCCGTGGGTCTCCTCATACTTCTCCTTGAGGCCCCTTAAAATGAGCACCGTCATCTTTTCGGAAGGCTCATCCAGATGAACCAGTTGAAAACGGCGGGCCATGGCCGCGTCTTTTTCAAAATACTTTTTATATTCGGCCCAGGTGGTGGCGGCGATGGTTCGCAATTCGCCTCTTGCAAGGGCGGGTTTCAGAAGATTCGCCGCGTCGCTGCCTCCCGCGGAGCCCCCCGCGCCGATCAGTGTGTGGGCCTCATCGATGAACAGGATAATCGGTTTGACCGACGACTTGACTTCATTGATGACCGACTTCAACCGGTTCTCGAACTCTCCTTTCATGCCGGCCCCGGCCTGAAGAAGGCCCATATCGAGTCCCAGAAGGGTCACATCCTTCAAAATACTCGGGACATCCCCCAGAACGATCCTCAAGGCAAGCCCTTCCACCACCGCTGTCTTTCCAACGCCAGGCTCTCCCACCGCGGATCGGAAGAGCGTCG
>JAGVHJ010000112.1 GCA_020056645.1 Desulfobacterales bacterium | reverse complement strand
CGCTTGTGAGTTTATAAAATAAGATCACGATCATCAAAAAGGAAGCTTCGCAGATAATAGGGAAGTAGGCTTCCCGCGCCGCTCCCATACCCTCGAAGGGGGACGCGGTGTCGAGGGCCGCCGCAATCGTAAAAAACCGGCCGATTCCCATGATATAGAGCGCCAGAATGACATCCCCATGAAAAGAAAAAACGGGCGCTAAGCCCGCGATCGGGACAAACAAGAGCACCGTCATCGCGCTGGCAAGGGAGACGATGGGGCCCAGTCTGAAAACGAAGGTCGTGCTGTTGCTGTAGACCGATCCTTTCCGGAAGAGTTTGGCCAGGGTATAGTAATGAATGAACAGGGGTGGTCCTTTCTTGCCTCCGAAAAAGGCCTTGACCTTTAATATGACGCCTGCAAAAAAGGGGGCGATGGCCATGGCTGCGGCCCAGGTTAAAATAGATTGAATCATCCTCGTTTCTCTTTCACTCGATGTTCAGGTTGTTGTTAATTTTCCCAACTCCGGCGTTGAAAAAAAATTGATCCTCGAAATAGGCCGCCGATTTGAACCTCCTCCATGAATTAGATAAAGAAGAGCAACACCACGATGGCCAGGAAAATATATCCGATGTAAAGATGAATTTCTCCATGCTGAATCCATCGAAGCCGGTCAAAAATCCATAAGACAGGCCTTACGATCAACGTCATTGTATGCCGTTCGGCGATATCCTCGAATCGGCTATGATAGGCTGTGTTTGAAGGAAAGCGTCCCTGGAGAGGCGTGTGCTCTTCCACAAGCGGCGCTACCGGTCTGAAGAATTCCATAATCGATCCGGCGAAGGATGATCCGGAATACTGCATTTTTACGGTGGGGCGAGTAAACCCGCATCCCCAGGTTCCCATTTTCCCGATCGGTTTTCCAATATAGAGGATTTCCCTCACCAGGCCCACAATCAGGATAAATCCGATAAAAACAGTTGCGGTGCGCGAGATGTCTCCCGTGATTTGGAGAAAGGGTTCCAATGGAATCCGTTCATAGGCAAAGGAAAAGGAAGAGAGGGCCTTGACAGCGATGGTGACGAAGAGTCCCGGAAATACCCCGATCACCGTACATAAAACCGCCAGGGCCGTCATTGAGAAAAGCATGGTGGCGCCATGTTCATGGGGCTCTTTTGCGGCGCTGCTTCTGGGTTCTCCCTGAAAAACCACCCCAAAGACCTTGGTGAAACAGGCGAGGGCCAGGCCGCCGATGATTCCTAAGCTTAAAATGGCGATCATGCCCGCAACAAAAGGGGTATGACCGGTATGAGCCCCGGTGAACGCGCCCAGGTAAATCAGGAATTCGCTGGCGAATCCGTTAAAAGGCGGTAGTCCAGAAATGGCGAGCGACCCCACCAGAAAAGCCGTTCCGGTGATTTTCATGGATTTCAGAAGACCGCCCAGCTTGTCCATGAGACGTGTGCCTGTCTGATGAAGCACCATGCCCGCTCCAAAAAAAAGAAGGGGTTTGAAGATGGAATGGTTCAGCACATGAAAAAGGCCCCCTGTGAACCCCAACATGGCCATGGTTTGATCGCCAGACTGGATGCCGATCATGCCCGTTCCGAGACCGATCAATATAATTCCGATATTTTCAACGCTGGAATAGGCGAGAAACCGTTTCATGTCATGTTGTCCCAGCGCGTAGACCACCCCCAGGACGCCGGTGACGGCTCCCGCGATCAAAACGATCATGCCCACTGCTTCGCCCTGACATTCGAGCAGGGTGTAGGTTCTCACAATTCCGTAAACTCCTATCTTGATCATGACCCCGGACATGAGGGCGGAAACATGGCTGGGCGCTGCGGGGTGGGCATGGGGCAGCCACACATGGAAGGGAAATACGCCGGCCTTTGAACCAAATCCGATAAACGCCAGGATAAAGATCACGAGCTTGACACTATCCGGCAGTTCTTTGAACCCTTCGAACCCGAAGCTCCCCGTGTAGCTCAGGGCCACGCCAAAGGCCGCGAAGATAAACATGGCCCCTATGTGGGAAAAGATAAAATAAAGGTATCCAGCCTTTCTGTTTTCCGGGAGTGTGTGGTCATGAATGACCAGAAAAAATGAGCTGAGAGACATGAGCTCCCAGGAGAGCATGAAGGTAATCATGGTGTTCGCCATGACAACCAGAACCATTGAAATGACGAGAATGCTGTAGAAAAAATAGTGCACCGAGACGGCTATCCGTTTCTCCGGTTCATTCATATAGTGGTAACTGTAGAGAGCCGAAATCAGGGAAATGGCGAAAATGATGACCAGAAAAAATGCGGAGAAGCTATCGATTTTAAAGGAGAGGTCGATGTACTTCATGGCGGTGAAACTGTAGGAGGGCGTTTCGGCCCACCATAAAGCCAGCGATGAAAAAAGGAGCCCTGAGAGACATCCTGTGGTGAGAAAAAGGACCGAAGCCGTTTTCATCAGGACAAACTTTTTTTGCGCGGCGAGAGCCAGAACACCTGCGGTAAAAACAATCAGTAGAGAGACCCATAAAACATTCATGAAGGCGTATTCCTCCGCTTTCTGTCCAGTCAAAAGATATCAGACACTGAAACGGTATTTAAGCGATTATCGGGTGTCATTGTAAATAAGACCCATAAAAAACTTGAAGAATTTATGAATAAAATCAGATTTAGTCAACTCTCTTTTTGATCATGGATGAACCAGGACCGGAATTTCCGCCGCAACGCCATCAAAGGAAGATCCTCCGCGCTTGGAACGGCCATGAACGTTTTTTTTCCAATGGGAGGCCCCCTGGGCCTTCTGAATATACAAATTTGTCTATTGTCACCTGTGTATCTATCAAATTTGTCAAATACTAATTTTTAATTCTTCACAAATATTTATACATAACAATTTGAATTTAATATTAATATTTTAGCTATCATCGATATGGCACGTCCAATGCAAATTCCCTGATGAAACCATGGAAGCAGGAATAGTCACGGATTGGTATTTATTTTTTTATTGATGGGGAATCGCGGCTTAAAACCGTTTTTCCACAAGACAAGAAGGAGAAGAAAAATGAAAAGAATCGGTTGGG
>JAGVHJ010000529.1 GCA_020056645.1 Desulfobacterales bacterium | reverse complement strand
GATTTTTTTTCGAGTTCAAGGAAGGCGAAAATTTTAACCGCAGGAATACATAGAAGTATTTCGAGGATTAAAATTTGAGCCTGACGCAGAAATCGGGAACAAAGAGGGTTTTCGTTCAGGCACTAGTTACAACATTTATTCCTATTGATCCATCGCCACCAAAAACAGCCGTGATAGAGTTGCCGGCTGAAACGAAAAAGATGACCCAAGACGTAACAGATTTCAAACGCGAATACCCTGAACGGAAAGGCTATTTTATGAAACGGCTAACGATTCATCTGACGCTCTCTATCATTTTTATACTGATATTCCAGGGTGCTATTCATGCCTATCCGTCCCAGCATTGGCGTCACATCAAGGCTGACGGCTTTATCGTTTCCTATAACGAGGAGACCGTCAGCCGGGTGGATGAGGTGATCAGGATCGCCCAGGAAACCGCTCTGACCGTGGGCGCCTATTTTGGCCATGAGATCACCTCGGAACCCATCGCCATCGCCCTCTCCGATCATTATGACGATACCCAGGGAGAGACATACTTCCGTCATGATCTGATAAGGCTCGATATCCGGAAAACAGAGCTTTCTCTCTTCCGGGGAGAAACAGAACAGCTTCGGACCCTGATCTCCCATGAGCTTGCCCACCTATATTCCCTGCGTCTCATTAAATCCAAATGGTATCTGAACGCGGGGGTCAACATGGCCTCTGATGATTCAATCGGCTGGCTTTACACATCTTCGGCGAACACCTTTATTCCCCAGTGGTTCATTGAGGGAATCGCCCAAATGGGCTCTTACCAATTCAAGGCCGACTTCAGGGACCCTTACCGGGAAATGCTTCTTCGGGACGCATTTATGAACAACCGGCTCCTTTCTCCGGATCGGATGGCCATCTTCGAAGGAACCTCAAGGGAGTATGAGCTGGTGTACAATCAGGGGTTCGATTTCATGCTTTTCCTCTCGGATCGGTATGGGGATGGATCGATGAAATCCCTTTGCGGCATGGTCCGGGAAAAGGGATTTAAGAAAGGGTTTGAGACTTTCTACGGAAAATCGGTGGAGAATTTATATGCCGAGTGGGTGGGCCATCTTACAGAAAAGTATGCGGGAGAGTACGATAAACCCAATGGGGAAAAACTCTATCCCTTGAAAAGAAACGCCCTTACCATTGAACTGTACTCCGTTGGGATGGGAAAGGCGATTATCGCCAACTGGGATCACGATTACAACCGGTATGATCTCTATCTCATGTATCCGGACATGAAGCGGGTCCGGAGAAAAATAGAGGATACCGGCATGGTGGTGAAGAGGGACCCATGGGATGGGAGCCTCTATTTTAACCGGTCCGTCTACAACCGGAAGAGCGGCGTGGATACTTTTGACATCTACCGGCTGAAGCCCGATGGAACCCTCACCCGGGAGACCCGCAACAAACGGTGTCTCGCCTTTGATGTGAAAGAGGGGCACCTCCTCTACGCGGCCTACGAGAAGGGCAAGACAACACTCATCCATCGATATCCGGACGGTCTTAAAAAATACCTGATTCAGTTTGGGCCGGATACGGCTATTTTTCATCTTTCCATGATCGACGCCGAGCACGCGGTGGTTTCCATGGGAACCGGCGATTACAAACGGGTGGCCATGTTGAAAGATCAGCGGTTGACTCCCCTATGGGAAGGTCTGGAGGTGGATGTCTTAGAGGCCGTTTACGGAGAGAATGGCCGGCTTATATTCACCTCCACGCTGAACGGATCTCCCCAGGTCTACTGGTGCGATATGGATGCCGCTCCCGAGCTCTGGTATCAGTTGACAAATGTGGCGGGTGGGGCCCGCTTCCCCTCCCTGGAGAAAAATGATACCGGAGAACAAGCCATCATGGTTTCGATGTTTGAAAATGGCGACCATCATCGGTACAGGCTGCAAGAGCTATTTTCGAAGGAGAACGCCATCCCGTTGAGTATCGGGATGAATCCTCCCGTGACCGCCAATGCCCCCCCGCAACCATCAAGGGAATCCTCCATGTTCACCAAGGAGCGCCTTCAGGCGGATGTGGGCTCCAATGTCGTCTATAGCCTTCCCTCCTTGAACATGACTTATCAGAGCATGGCGGGAGACTCTTCTTCAGCCAGCGGACAAACCGGACTCTATTCCATCGGAACCACCTTCGACCTCCTGAACGCGCCGGAAAACAGCTATGAGCTGAATGGAAGCCTCACTCTGAATCACGCGACCGGATTCGACAAATCGGATCTTCAGTATCTGTCGGGAAACCTCACCGCTGGCATGGACCTCCACCATTTCCACCTGACGGCGGGGATCGGGTTTGATACATCCTACATTGAAGAGGATGATGATCTATTTTCAACTCTTTACGAAATATCAAGAAGAGAGATTCAGACAACCCTTTCCTACCAGCTCTTTTCAGACGATTTTTTAAGTCTCTCCCTTGCAGCGGTGCAGGATGATCTGACCATCGATCGCACCATCGATGGTGGTGACTCCTTAAAAGGAGATATGGGGGCCTTTTATAAGGCCAGGATTTCCACGCTCACATGGCGTCATATCACGACCCAATCCAAATTCGATCCCGCAGGCGTGGGCGCGCCCTATGTTAAATCGGGTCTTCAGATCGCCTACCATGAAAACGCCTACCCAGCCTATCGGGCCCAGGAAGAATCGGATGAACCTCCCTTCGAGGCGGACGGCATGCACTATCATGATACGGAAGCGCTTCGTTTCAGCGGCGAGATCGCCAAGAGGAGCATGGTCGCCATGAACCGGATGAGCCTCCATGTTGTGGCGGATGGTTTTTTCTGGGATGGGGGTATCCGGGAGAAAAGTGTCGCAATGTATACTTATGATTACTTGGGTTCGGAAGAGTACTTCAGCGGATACTCCTACTATCTGACCCGTGTCAGGAAATCCTTTCGAGGGCTCTTTGAAGTCAGGGTCAATCCCTTTGTCT